>NZ_JBYIVZ010000017.1:0-178221 GCF_057710365.1 Streptomyces sp. bgisy027 | reverse complement strand
ATCTGCCCGCCGGCAGAGCAAGCCTCATCCGCCCGCCGACCAGGCCCGCCTCATCCGCCCGACGACCGCAAGCTTCGTCCGCCCGCGTGGCCGACCGCGTCATGAGCCGCCGAGCTCGGCGGCCAGCCGCGCCATTGCCGACCGTATGCCTCGCCCGTAGTCGTCGTCGTGCAACGCGTCGGCATGCTGCCGCGCCTCGGACAGATGGGCGCGGGCGCGGGGGACGTCCCCCAGCTTGTGGTAGTCCGCGGCGAGGTTGAGGTGCAGGGACGGATAGAACCCGCGTATCGCGAGCGAGGCGTCGTGCTGTCTGGCCCGGTCGTCGGTCACGGCACCGGCGGCCTCCCAGGCCCGGAGGTCCCAGGCCAGCTCCTCCCGCGGGTCCTCCTGGAGATCGGCCATGTAGTGGGCGAGAACGCAGCGATGGAAAGGATCACCGTCCGCCGCGATGTCCTCCCAGATCCCGGCGAACCGCACCCGGGCACCCTCGGCGTCGCCCGCGTGCTGCAATCCCATGGCCTCCTCGATGCGCTTCATCGTGCCGTCCTCGGCGGTCACGCGAGCCTCCCCCTGATCGTCGGCGATGCGAGGAAGCCTAGTGTCATGTCCCAGATAACTGTTGGCATGGTGGGACCCTGACCTGCTGTGCTTACGGTTGAGCGGAACGAACGCGCTCTCCCCGTCCCGCTCAACGGTAGGCAGCCGCCTCTATGGCGTGCGCGGAAGTCCACTGATCGGCTCGGAGGTCTCATGCCCCTGCAGATGGAACTGGTCGCGATCACACTCGACTGCCCTGATCCGCTGGCTCTGGCGGCGTTCTATCAGCAGGCCACCGGCTTTGAACCACACCCGAAGTCGGACGCCGACTTCGCCGGTCTCCATCGTGAGGACGGCCTCGTCATCGGCTTCCAGCGGGTCGAGAACTACCGAGCTCCGAGTTGGCCTGACCAGATCGTGCCCCAGCAGCTTCACATCTGCTTCAAGGTCGCGGAGAGCCTGGACCAGGCCGAGGCCGGGCTGTTGGAGCTCGGCGCGGGCAAGCCGGATCACCAGCCGCACGGGGACAAGGCACGGGTCCTCACTGATCCGGCGGGGCATCCCTTCTGCATTGTCATGCGCTGATTGGCGTCGGGGCGTGGCCTGCGCCGATTTCGATCTTCTTCGCCAAGTCCCTGAGGCGGTGGTCAAGGCGGGGTGCGTCGATGGGAGTGCGGCTGGCTTCCTGGCAACGGCGGCAAGCCTGGCGGGGCTTGAAGTCCCTGCCGCCCTCGGCGCGTAGGGGTGGAGGCTCTCGTCGGCCCGGCGCCGGGCTTCGGGCATGGCCGCGATGAGGCGGTCGCGGGGCTGTCCGCTGATGAGGCTGAGCCGGTCCGGCTCGCCCCAGCCGGAACGGAGCCAGTGGGAAGGGCCGAGGAGCCGTGGGACTGGCACCTGATTGATCTGGGAGAGCCGGTGGAGACAGGACTTCTCGGTCTCGCCCGGGAACGGAGGGACGGGCCGCGGCGGCGGCCTGACGATGCCGAAGGCGGTTGACGTACTCCACCTCGATGTCGTCCGCCGACACCTCATCCGGTCCCGAGTGGCATGGCGCACTTTTGCAAGCGGGTGCTTGCAAAAGTTAGCGGAGGTGCGGCAAGGTGGAGGCATGGCATCGCTCAACGTCGGCAATCTCGGTGACTACCTGCGCGAGCAGCGGCGCAACGCGCAGCTGTCGTTGCGGCAACTCGCCGACGCCGCCGGGGTGTCCAATCCGTATCTGAGCCAGATCGAGCGCGGGCTGCGCAAGCCGAGCGCGGAGGTGTTGCAGCAGGTCGCCAAGGCCCTGCGGATCTCCGCCGAGACGCTGTACGTCCGCGCCGGCATCCTCGACGCCGAGCGGGACCGTGACGAGGTGGAGACGCGCGCCGTCATACTCGCCGACCCCACGCTGAACGAGCGGCAGAAGCAGGTGCTGCTCCAGATCTACGAATCCTTCCGCAAGGAGAACGGGTTCGGGATATCCGTCGAGGCGGATGGGCACTCGGTGGCGGACGGGGACGCGGACCCGACAGTGGTCGACGCGGTCCGGTCCGTCGGCTCGGAGCCGGGGTCCCCGGACCCCGAGGTCTCCGGCGCAGGTGACGCCCGGTCCGACGGCACGGCGGACGCCCACGGCGACGACGCCGACGAACGACGCAGCCGTACGACCCGCAAGAACGGCACGGCCGACGGCGGCCGCGAGTCCGCCGCGCGCCGTAACCGCACGACTCGCACAACCCGCAGCACCCGTAGTACCGGCAGTACCCGCACGACCCGTACGTCCGACGGCAGCGACGCCGACCCGGAGAACCCGACCGACCCGCAGCAGTCGGCCGGCTGACCATGAGCCGCCGTACGCGCCACGCGCACCGGCGAGCAGCGGCCGTCAGCCGCCCGTCCGACCGCGGGACCCAAAACCCTCACCTCGTAACAAACCGGGAGGACCAGCAAAATGGCCATCACCGACGACCTGCGTAAGACCTTCAGCGACCCGACGCCGCTCTACTTCGCCGCCGGCACCGCCGACCTGGCCCTCCAGCAGGCCAGGAAGGTGCCCGCCCTGGTGGAGCAGCTGCGCTCCGAGGCGCCGGCTCGGTTCGAGGCCGTTCGCAGCACCGACCCGAAGGCCGTCCAGGAGAAGGCCGCCACGCGTGCCAAGGAGGCGGGCGCCAAGGCCAAGGAGGCGCAGGAGACCCTCCAGGCCAAGGTCAACGAGTTCGTCAGCAGCCTGGACGCCGACGTCAAGAAGTTCGGCAGCAACCTCGACGCGGACTTCAAGAAGTTCGGCAGCAGCATCGACGCCGACCTGAAGAAGTTCGGCGAGAGCGCCCAGGACTTCGCCCTGCGCACCATCGGTGTCGCCGCCGAGTACGCGGTCAAGGCCCGTGAGACCTACGAGAAGGTCGCCGAGCACGGCGAGCAGACCGTGAAGACCTGGCGCGGTGAGGCGGCCGAGGAGATCGAGGACCTCGCCATCGCCGTGGAGCCCAAGGCCGAGCCGGTCGAGGTCAAGGAGGACAAGGCCGCGGCGAAGCCCGCCGAGGCCAAGCCCGCCGCCGAGGCCGCCCCGGCGAAGAAGGCGCCCGCCAAGAAGGCCCCGGCGCGCAAGGCCGCCGCCAAGAAGACGACCCCGCCCGCCAAGTAACCCGGACGGGTGAAAAGCGACCGCAGATCACGGGCCGGGCACTCGGGGAGTGCTCGGCCCGTTGTTCGGGTAGCGGTCCTGCGGTTGCGGGTACGGTGACCGCGTAGAGACAAGCCGAACCAGGTGGTGGACGTTGTGCTGATGCAGGGCTTCGCGGGGTTCATGTGGCTGCTGAGTATGGCCTTGATCCTTTTCAGCGGCTTCGCGCTGATCGACGCGGCCATCCGCCGCGAGGACGCCTACCGCGCCGCGGACAAGAAGAGCAAGGCGTTCTGGCTGATCATCCTCGGCCTCGCCTTCGTGGTGAACCTGATCTTCAACATCCTGTCGTTCCTGCCGATCATCGGCCTCATCGCGACGATCGTGTACATGGTCGATGTACGCCCCGCGATCAAGGGCCTCCCGGGCGGCGGCCGCAGCAGGAAAGGCTCCAGCAGCGACGGCCCGTACGGGCCCTACAACGGCGGCCGCTGATCACCACCACAGGCTGATCACCACCGGAGGCTGATCACCACCGGAGGCTGATCGGCGCCGGACAGGGCGGGCGCCCCTCCCGGCTGCTGATCAGCGCCCGCGAGGGCAACGCCCCAAGGGACGCGGGAACTGCGCGACCAGTCAAAGAAACCCGCAGCCGGCCCACGACAGCACTCCTACGGCGGGGGCCCGCTCAGGCCCCCGTCAGGCCCCCGGTCCAGCAACAGCACAGCCACGTCGTCCGTCAGCTCACCACCGTTGAGGTCCCGGACCTCATTGACGGCGGCCCGCAGCAAGGCCTCCCCGCGCAGCCCCTCGGAGAGCTGGCGGCGGACCATCTCCACCATGCCGTCCTGCCCGAGCCGCTCGCGCCCCTCGCCGATCCGCCCCTCGATCAAGCCGTCGGTGTAGAGCATCAGGCTCCACTCCGCGCCCAGCTTGACCTCCATCCGAGGCCACCGTGCCTTGGGCAGCAGGCCGAGCGCGGGCCCGTTGTTGTCGTACGGCAGCAGCTGGGCCGGCCGGCCTGGCCGGGCGAGCAGCGGCGACGGATGACCAGCCAGGCACAGCCCCGCCCGCCGGCCGTCCGGCGCTATGTCCACCGTGCAGAGGGTCGCGAAGATCTCGTCGTCGGCCCGCTCGTGCTCGAGGACCTTCTGAAGCGTCCCCAGCAGTGCGTCCCCGCACAGCCCGGCCAGGGTCAGTGCCCGCCAGGCGATCCGCAGCTCCACACCGAGGGCGGCCTCGTCCGGCCCGTGCCCGCACACGTCACCGATCATGGCGTGCACGGTGCCGTCGGCGGTGCGGACGACGTCGTAGAAGTCACCGCCCAGCAGGGCACGCGAACGCCCGGGCCGGTACCGCGCGGCGAACCGCAGCGACGACCCCTCCAGCAGCGGGGTGGGCAGCAGGCCCCGCTCCAGACGCCGGTTCTCCTGCGCCCGCAGCCGGCCCTCGGCAAGCCGCCGCTCGGCCGTGTCGGAACGTTTCCTCTCCACGGCGTAGCGGATCGCACGGCTCAGCAGCCGCCCGTCCAGTTCATCCCGGAAGAGGTAGTCCTGGGCGCCCACGCGCACGGCTTCGGCGCCGCGCTCGGCGTCACCGGAGGCGGTGAGCGCGAGAACGGCGTGCCGGGGCGCGAGCTCCAGGACGTGCCGGAGCACGGCCAGCTCGTCGGCGTCCGCGCTGCGGCCGGGCGCCGCCAGGGCGAGGTCCAGCAGGATGCAGTGGACGTCGTCGGTGAGCAGCCGCTCGGCCTCGGTGAGGTTGCGGGCGGTGCGCACACGGATCGGCCGGCCGGCCGAGTCGTGCAGCTCGGGGACCATCGCGGAGCCGCCGGGATCGTCCTCGATCAGCAGCAGCGTCAGAGTGGTATGGGTGCTGTTCTCTACCGTTTCGTCCTTGCGCGGGGCCACCTCACGGGTGGTGCCGCCTGGGGAAGCGGCCGGCGCCTGACCAGTCTCCACGGCCGGGATCGCTCTCTGCCGCGGTACGGGTACGGGCATCGTCTTGAGTTCCTTCCCTCCCCCCGAGGGTGGTGGGAACGAGGGACCTCGATCCACCGACGGGGACCATAGCGGTTGTCGGCGCCGCAGCGGAATGGTGTGGAGCACGCCGTATGATCGCTGGCCTCTGTCATATGCCGCGTTCCGTACCGCAGTTGGACAGGGCGGCGCCCCGGCGGGGATGACGAACGTCACGTCGGGGCGGCGTTTGTCAGGAAAGTGAGGTGGGGTGGGTCACGTGGTCCCCGTCACCGCCCTCACGTCACAAGACGCCCTGAAACCTCACGCATCGGGCCGAACCACCCCGAGGATCCGCATCGACCCGGCCCCCGCGATCGTCACCGTCCGTCCCGGGCGCGGGGCGTGGATGATGGCGCCGTCGCCGATGTACATGGCGACATGGCTGGCGTCGGCGTTGTAGATGATGAGGTCGCCGGGGCGCATGTCCTCGACGTCGATGCGCTCCAGCTGCTTCCACTGCTCCTGAGAGGTCCGCGGAATACCGCTGCCGGCACTGGCCCAGGCCTGCGAAGTCAGCCCTGAACAGTCGTATGTCTTGGGGCCTTCTGCACCCCATTCATACGGTTTGCCCAGCTGGGCGGTGGCGTACTCGACGGCCTTGCGGCCCTCCTCGGAGGCCTTTCCCTTGATGTCCTTCAGGACGCCGGAGTCCAGCCAGGCGGTCTGCGCCTTACGGGCGGCGTCCTCCTCCAGCTGGGCGAGGCGCTCCTTCTCCTCCTTCTCCAGCTGGGACTCCAGCTGTTCGGCCGCCTTGATCTGCTTCTCGATCTTCTTCTGGGCGGCAGCCTTGGCCTTGCGGCCGGCCTCCAGCTGCTGCCACTGGGCGGAGGCGTCGCTGGCGTACTGCTCCAAGTCCTGCTGGGTGCGGGTCACTTCGCCGAGCAGCCCCTTGGTGGCACGCTGGCCCTGGATCACCCGCCCGGCACTGTCGAGAAAGTCCCGGGGATCGTCGCTCAGCATCAGCTTCGCCTCGTCGGGCAGCCCGCCCGACCGGTACTGCGCGGCGGCCGCGGAACCGGCCCGCTTCTTCAACTCGGCCAGTTTCTCCTGGCCTTTGACGATCTTCCTGGCCAGCGAGACGATCTCGGCCGACTGCTTCTCGGTCGCCTCCTCGGCGGCGTTGTACTCGTCGGTGGCGACGGCCGCGTCGTGGTAGAGCTTCTCCAGCTTCTTGCGGACGTCCTCAAGCTCCTTGTTCGACACGGGGGTCGGCGACGCGGAGGGTGAGCTGCTCGGGGACGCGGAGGGTGAGCTGCTCGGGGACGGAGAGGGAGCCGCGAAGGCGGTGCCCGGCGCCGCCAGTACGGTGACCGCGCAGACGACGGTCACGGCCGTAGCGATCAGGCCGCGCTTACCCATACCTGTGCCCCCAAACTGATGTCCCGTCAGTAACATACGAGCGTCCGGGGGATCGTGCCACGACGGCGCGCAAAGTGACAGAGGTCTGCTTCCCCCCTTTCCCGCCCCGCTATGACGCTCTCCCCGACTTTGTGACGAACGACTCGCGGAGATCGTTCCGTGACCCACGGCCCGCCGGGCAAACGCAAGTGAAATGTCCGTGAATGACTATCCCCGAGGCGCCAAAGCCCCCCACCGCACGGTCACTTCCCCTTGCCGCCATCGCCCCGCCCCGTCCACCACGGGCCAGTCGACCGCAAGATCCCGCACTGCCCGGATCCACCTCTGCCGGGCACCGTAGGAGGCATAGGGCGCCGCGGCCGCCCAGGCCCGGTCGAAATCGCGTAGAAACGCATGCACCGGCTCACCGGGCACATTGCGATGAATGAGCGCCTTGGGCAGCCGCTCGGCAAGATCCGACGGCCGCTCCAGCGACCCCAGCCGCGCCGCAAAGGTCACCGTCCGCGGCCCCTTCGGCCCCAGCGCAACCCACACATGCCGCCGCCCGATCTCGTCACAGGTCCCCTCGACCAGCAGCCCACCCGGCGCCAGCCGCCCACACAGCCGCTCCCAGACCCCGGCGACCTCCCCCTCGTCGTACTGCCGCAGCACATTGGCGGCACGGATGAGGAGAGGGCGCTGCGGAACCGGGATCTCGAACCCGCCGTGCCGAAACACGAGCCCCTCACGCGCGTACGGCCGCGCGGCGACGACCCGAGCGGGTTCGATCTCCAGCCCGACCACGCGCACCCGGGGCGCCACCGCGCGAAGCCGCCCGAGCAACTCGACGGCCGTCCAGGGGGCAGAGCCGTACCCAAGATCCACCGCAACGGGATCATCGCCCCGCCGCAGCTCGCTCCCCTGCGCGTGGGCGATCCACCGATCCATACGGCGCAGGCGATTGGGGTTGGTGGTCCCGCGTGTCACCGTTCCCACGGGGCGGGCGACGCGGGCACTCATACACAAGAGGGTATGTGCAGGGCGGCCGCGGGCCCGTAGCGGCTGGTCGCGCAGTTCCCCGCGCCCCCAGAAGCAGGGCGTTGCAGTGGGCCTGCGCCGAGCCGTGACCGTCGCCGTCGCGACCGTTCGCGCAGTTCCCCGCGCCTGGAAGCAGGGCAGTGGGCCCGCGCCGAACCGTGACCGTAAGCGCCACAACCGTTCGCGCAGTTCCCCGCGCCCCCAGAAGCAGGACGTTGCAGTGGGCCTGCGCCAAGCCGTGACCGTCGCCGCCACAACCGCTCGCGCAGTTCCCCGCGCCCCTGGAGGCAGGGCGTTGCAGCCGCGTACGGCGGCAAGGGGACGTGCCGGGGGGTGTCCGCCCGCAGCGGCGGGCGTCAACGAACAGCACCCTTCTTCGTGCCGGGCAACCGCCCGACCGAGGACGGACACCCCCCGGCACGGCCCCGACCCACCCCCACACCCGCAGGCGCTACCCGCACCCCCACCACCCCGCACAGGCCGCCGCAGGCACCCCGGCCGCACCCCCACGCACGCAACCCCCGAACAGTTGAGCGACCCCCAGTAATTCCTAGGCAAAAACCACCCCACCAGGAATGGGAACCCCTCCCTCCGGCGTTGCACCGCCTTGGAGGGCGCTCAACCCTCTGCCCGGCATGCCCGCAGCCAAGGAGGACCGTCACGTGAGCCAGTACGTCAGCAGGCTCGGGCGACGCTCCCCGTCGGCCCCCTCGCGACTCCGGCTCCACCGCCGCCCCCGCCGCGTAGCCATGCTCAGCGTGCACACCTCCCCGCTCCACCAGCCCGGCACCGGCGATGCCGGCGGCATGAACGTCTACATCGTGGAGCTCGCACAACGCCTCGCCGCGATCAACATCGAGGTCGAGATCTTCACGCGCACCACCGCCACCGACCTCCCACCCGTCGTGGAACTGGCCCCCGGCGTCCTGGTCCGCCACATCGACGCAGGCCCCTACGAGGGCCTGAACAAGGAAGACCTCCCCGCCCAGCTCTGCGCCTTCACCCACGGCGTCATGCAGGCGTGGGCCGGCCACCGCCCCGGCTACTACGACCTCGTCCACTCCCACTACTGGCTCTCCGGCCACGTCGGCTGGCTCGCCGCCCAGCGCTGGGGCGCCCCCCTCGTGCACGCCATGCACACCATGGCCAAGGTCAAGAATGCCAACCTCGCCGACGGCGACACCCCCGAACCCGCGGCCCGCGTGATCGGCGAGACCCAGATCGTCGCGGCAGCGGACCGCCTCATCGCCAACACCTCCGAGGAAGCGGACGAACTCGTACGCCACTACGCGGCAGCCCGCGACAAGGTCGCCGTCGTCCACCCCGGCGTCAACCTCACCCGCTTCGCGCCCGCCGACGGCCGAGCCGCGGCCCGCGCCCGCCTCGGCCTCCCGCAGGACGCCCTGATCCCCCTCTTCGCAGGCCGCATCCAGCCCCTGAAGGCCCCGGACATCCTCCTCCGCGCGGTGGCCGTCCTCCTGGACGAGCACCCCGAACTGCGCTCCCGCATCCTCGTCCCGATCGTCGGCGGCCCCAGCGGCAGCGGCCTCGCGAAGCCCGAGGGCCTGCAGAAGCTCGCCGCCCGCCTGGGCATCGCGGATGTCGTACGGTTCCGCCCGCCCGTCGGCCAGGAGCAGCTCGCCGACTGGTTCCGGGCGGCATCGGTGCTGGTCATGCCGTCGTACAGCGAGTCCTTCGGCCTGGTGGCCATCGAGGCGCAGGCGGCCGGCACACCCGTACTGGCCGCCGCGGTCGGCGGTCTGCCCGTCGCGGTCCGTGACGGGCACACCGGATTCCTGGTCCAGGGCCACAACCCGGCGGAGTACGCGCGCGTGCTGCGCGCCTTCGCCGACGAACCGCACCTGGCCGCCCGGATGGGCGATGCGGCGTCCCGGCACGCCCAGTCCTTCGGCTGGGACACCGCGGCGGCGGCCACGGCGGACGTCTACACGGCGGCGGCCCAGGCGCATCGCCGTCGCGTACGCTCCCACCATGGGTGACGCACAGGACGCACAGAGGGCGGCGCAGGTCGTCGAGGGAGCCCTGAAGGACGCCGAGCTGGAGTGGGAGAGCCCCGCCCCCGGCAACTACGTCGTCAAGCTCCCCGGCACGCGCAAGCTCTCCACGACGGTCTCCCTCCTCGTCGGCCGCCACTCCCTCTCCCTCAACGCCTTCGTCATCCGCCACCCCGACGAGAACGAACCCGGCGTCCACCGCTGGCTCCTGGAGCGCAACCTCAAGCTCTACGGCGTGAGCTACGCCGTGGACCGCCTCGGCGACGTCTACGTCACCGCCAAGCTCCCGCTCGCCGCCGTGACCGCCGACGAGATCGACCGCCTCCTCGGCCAGGTCCTGGAGGCGGCGGACGGCGCCTTCAACACCCTCCTGGAACTCGGCTTCGCGTCCGCGATCCGCAAGGAGTACGAGTGGCGCGTGGCCCGAGGCGAGTCGACGCGCAACCTGGACGCGTTCACCCATCTGATCCAGCGGCCGTCGGAGTGACGTTCACCGGCCCCAGGACCGACCCGCGGACCTAGGAAGGTCCGAACCAACTCACTTCGCACGACCCCTTCCGCACCCAGGCGGCCCGTGGCATGCCCACGACTATCGCACTTCTGAACGTCGCTCACGTCCATGAAAGCCGCATGGAGGGCGTACGGACATGGGCAACGCGCATCTCACCAGACGGACCCTGCTCGGCGGGGCCACGGCCGCGGCACTCGGCGCGACGACGGCGGGCGCCGCACACCCGACCACCGCGAAACCCCACTCCACCGGAGTCACGCCTCAAGCGACCGGAGTCACGCCTCAAGCGAGCGGAGTCACGCCTCAAGCGAGCGGAGTCACGCCTCAAGCGAGCGGAGTCACGCCTCAAGCGGCGCCCCAGGTCCCGCCCATCTGGCGAGGCCGCCCGCCCAGGACCAGGACGACTTGTCGCCGCCGTACTGCTGGGCCGACGACGTGACCGTCCGCCACGTCGACAACGGCTTCGGCCTGGTCGCGGCCTCCGCCTGCACGCTCCGCCGCACGCGCGTGGCGGGCCGGGGCAGCCACCACCCCTACTTCTGCCGCGAGGGCTCCCACCACGACAACATGATCGAGGACTTCACGATCGAGGCCCGCACCACCCCGGCCCCCTCGGGCACCCAGCTGCACGGCATCAACGTCGAGGGCCTTTCCTCCTGCGACGTCCGGTCACGCGGCGACATGCGCATGGGCACCTTCGACAGCCACCGCGGCCTGCCCTTCGCCAACGTCCGTACCGACATCACCGCCGACAACAACGGCCGCCACGGCGGCGACGCGAGCGCCGGCCCGCTGTTCGGTGCCCGTTTCACCCACTGGAACGTCCGGGTCACCAACGCCCGCGCGGGCATGATCCGCCTCGACGGCCCGGCCCCGTACTCCGCCACCGTCGGCCTGAACGAGGTCAGGGAGTTCGACCAGATCGACGTCCCCGACTTCACGGGCGACCTCCGCTCCCGCCTGGAGCTGTACGGCACGACGGACGCCGTGCACCCGCCCAACCTGTACGACGCTCAGCGCGCGCTGCCGCGATAGCGCCCCGGAGGCACGCCGACCAGCTTGCGGAAGTGCCGGCTCAGATGGGACTGGTCGTAGAACCCGGTCGCCACCGCCACCTCGGCCGGGGACCGGCCCTCCAGCAACAGCCGACGGGCACGGTCGACGCGCCGCGACATCAGGTACTGGTGCGGGGCGATGCCGTACGCGTGGCTGAACGCCCGTACGAGATGGGCGGGATGGGCCTGCACGACGGCCGCGGCCTCGTCGAGACCGATGCCGGGCACGACCCGTTCGTCGAGGAGGTCGCGGAGCCGGCGGGCGAGGGCGGGATCGTGGCGCGGGACGTCCGTCAGGGTCTTGGGCCGCAGGTGGGCACGGAGCCGATCCCCGATGAGGGTGAGCCGACTGTCCGCCTCCAGCTCGTCACCGGGCTGCGCGAGCGCGGCGTGCAGCTGGCCGACGCGCAGCCGGAGCACGGGGTCGCGCAGGTCGGGGGAGTCGACGGCCGGACCGATCAGATCGTCCCCCAGCCGGGTGCTGTCCAGGTAGAGGACCCGCTTGCGGAAGCCGTGCGGGGTGGCGGGGGAACCGTTGTGCGGAACGTGCGGCGGCAGCAGCGACACCGTGTCGTGCGGAGTGCCGTGCTCGTGCCGGTCGAGGTCGTAGCGCACGGCCCCGTCGTCCACGATGAGCAGCGTCCAGGCCTCGTGCACATGCATCGGATACGCGTACTCGGTGAAATGGGCGTGGAACACCTCGGTGACGCCCGGGACGGAGGGGCGCCACGCGGAGACTTCCTGGCGATCCCGAGCGGCGGCCATGCAAAGAACGTACAAGACGGAGCTGTACGGCGGCCGTCAGTCTCGGTCCATGAGCACTGAAGCACCCGTCCGTTTCGACACCAAGATCGCCGTCCTGCTGCGGGAGGACCTGGAGCCCTGGCAGCGTCTGAACGTCACAGCGTTCCTGGTCAGCGGTCTGGGCACCCAACTCCCGGAGATCATCGGCGCCCCTTACGAGGACGCGGACGGCGTCCCCTACCTCCCGATGCTCCGCCAGCCGGTCCTGGTCTTCGAGACGACGAAGGAAACCCTGACGACAGCCCACGCCCGAGCCCTGTCCCGCTCCCTCCCGCGCGCGATCTTCACCTCCGACCTGTTCACGACGGGCAACGACCGCGACAACCGGGCGGCGGTGCGGGCGGTGCCGACGGGTGAGCTGGACCTGGTGGGGATGGCGGTCCACGGGCCGCGGAACGGGGTGGACAAGGTGATCAAGGGAGCCCGGATGCATCCCTGAGGCCGGCCGGGCTTCCCTCAGGCGGCGCTCACCTCCGGCTTCGTGTCGGCCGGGGTGCCGGCGGCGGTCGCCGGTGCCTGCGCCCCGACGTGGCGGGTCAGAGCGCCGTACCCGATCGCCGCCACCGTCCCGACGAGCGCGCACATCCCCCACAGCCACTCGGCGCCGAAGTGGTCGATGACGAAGCCGGACATCAGGGGCGCGACGAGGGCGGCGACGGACCAGGAGAGGGTGTACATGCCTTGGTAGCGGCCGCGTCCGTGGGCGGGGGAGAGGCGGACGACGAGGCCGGTCTGGGTGGGGGCGTTGAGCATCTCGCCGAGCGTCCAGACGCACACCGTCAGCGCGAAGACGCCGACCGAGCCGGCGAACGCGGTGAGGCCGAAGCCGTAGCCGGCGAGCAGGGACGACACGATGAGGATCCGCCCCGCGTCCCGGCGTTCGATGAACCGTGTGACCGGGATCTGGAGCGCGACGATCAGGACGCCGTTGATGGCGATGGCCAGGCCGTAGTCGGCGGGCGTGAACCCGGCGTCGCCCATGGCGATCGGCAGACCGACCGAGCCCTGCTGGAAGACGAGGGCGACGAGGAAGGACAGCCCGACGACGGCCATGAAACGCCCGTCGCGCAGCACGGTCCCGAGCCCGACCTCCTCCTCGGCCTTCCCGGTGTCCGGCATCTCGGGCCGGGACTCGGGCAGCTTCACGAAGATCACGACCGCGCAGACGGCCGTCATGCCGGCCTCGATCAGGAACCCGGCGAGGTAGCTGACCTCGGCGATGAACCCGGCGGCCATGGAGGAGACGGCGAAGCCGAGGTTGATGGCCCAGTAGTTGAGGGAGAAGGCGCGCACCCGGTCCTCGGGGCGGACGATGTCGGCCATCATCGCCTGGACGGCGGGCCGGGAGGCGTTGGAGGCGGCACCGACGACGAAGGCGACCGCGGCGATGGCGACGGGGTGGTGCACGAACCCGAGCACGGCGACGGACACGGCGGTCGAGGCCTGGGCCACCAGCAGAGTCGGCCGCCGCCCGAGCCGGTCGGTCATGACGCCCGCGCCGATCGAGGAGACGACGCCGCCGAGCCCGTGGAGGGAGGCGACGAGACCGGCGTAGGAGGCGGAGTAGCCGCGGTCGAGGGTGAGGTAGAGCGCCATGAACGTGGCCACGAAGGCACCGAGCCGGTTGACCAGGGTGCTGGTCCACAGCCACCAGAACTCGCGGGGAAGCCCGGCGACGGTCTCTCGGGTGGCGCGTCGCACGGCGGCGAGTGGCATAGGGGTCCCCACGGATGTAGCCGGACACCGGCAGCGGATGTAAGAAGCCAAGAGGGCATCCGCAACTTACAAAGGTGGGGCCCGGGCAGGCCACTCGATTAACAGATCCCGTCAACTGTCCGCCTGCTGGGCGGGCCGCCTGGGGGCCGAATGCGTCGATTACGCTCTGGGGCATGGCCGACGCACCGTACAAGCTGATCCTCCTCCGCCACGGCGAGAGCGAGTGGAACGCGAAGAACCTGTTCACCGGCTGGGTGGACGTGAACCTCAACGAGAAGGGCGAGAAGGAGGCAGTCCGCGGTGGCGAGCTCCTGAAGGACGCCGACCTTCTCCCCGACGTGGTCCACACGTCCCTCCAGAAGCGCGCGATCCGCACGGCCCAGCTGGCGCTGGAGTCCGCGGACCGCCACTGGATCCCGGTCCACCGCTCGTGGCGCCTGAACGAGCGCCACTACGGCGCCCTCCAGGGCAAGGACAAGGCGCAGACCCTCGCCGAGTTCGGCGAGGAGCAGTTCATGCTGTGGCGCCGTTCCTACGACACCCCGCCGCCGCCGCTCGAGGACGGCACGGAGTTCTCCCAGTCGGACGACCCGCGCTACGCGACGATCCCGCCGGAGCTGCGCCCCCGCACGGAGTGCCTGAAGGACGTCGTCGTCCGCATGCTCCCGTACTGGTACGACGGCATCGTCCCGGACCTGCTGGCCGGCCGCACGGTCCTGGTCGCGGCCCACGGCAACAGCCTCCGCGCCCTGGTCAAGCACCTCGACGGCATCTCCGGCGCCGACATCGCGGGCCTGAACATCCCGACGGGCATCCCCCTTTACTACGAGCTCGACGCCGACTTCAAGCCGGTCACCCCGGGCGGCAAGTACCTCGACCCGGAGGCGGCCGCGGCAGCGATCGAGGCGGTCAAGAACCAGGGCAAGAAGAAGTAGTTTTGGTGATCATGCCTCCCACCTGCGCATACGGCGCGGATGGGAGGCATTTTCGTGCTCTGGAACCTCCCTGGAACCTCAGCCCGAGTGATCTTGAGGCCGGAGTGCCTTGCCGAGCGCCTTCCGGGCCCGGTCCCGGCTACTCGGCATGAGGTGCGCGTACACCTTCAGCGTCAGCCCGGGGTCGGAGTGTCCGAGGTACTCCGCGAGCGCCTTGATGCTCTCTCCCGCGTCCAAGAGCACGGACGCGTAGAAGTGCCGCAGGGCGTGCATACCGTGCTCGCGGGCGGCGGCGTGCTCGCGGCTCTTGGCCTTGGGGATGACGCCCGCCTTGGCGAGCGCGGGCTTCCAGTGGTCTTCGTTCAGGGACGTGCGCCAGACGTGCCCACCGTTGGGGCCGGTGAAGATGAGCCGTCGCGTCACTGGCTGACCGTTGCCCCGCATCCACGGGAGTTTGATCTCCACAGGCGGGAACCGCTTGATGTGCGCCTGTAGCGCCTCTGCCACGGGGTCGGGCAGAGGCACGTCACGGAGCTTGCCGCCCTTCGGGGGCGCGAACACGGCCTTGCTCAGGCTCAGCTTGAGTTGCTGCACCACATGCAGAGTGCCGCTGTCGAAGTCGATGTCATCGACGGACAGCCCGAGGATCTCCCCTTGCCGCAGACCGCATCCGGCGCCCACGTCCACCATGGGCCGGAAGCGCTCGACCATGGCGGCGCGCATGGCGAAGACGCGCTCAGGCTCCCAGGGGACGACACGGCGCGCACCGATGGCCGGCGGGGTCACCGTGCGCGAGTTGCAGGGGTTCCGGCGCAGACATCCGTCCTCCACGGCGGCCGAGAGCACGGCGCGGACGTTGGAGAAGATGACGCGCGCGTACGCACCGGACATGCCGGACGCTTCGAGCTGGGTCACGAACTCCCGGATGTGGCTCGGCTGGAACGATCCGAGCTGACGCGACCCGATGCGGGGGAAGGCGTGCAGCTTGAGCTGAGACTCCATCGACGCGCGGGTGTTGGGGTCGCCGCTCTGGCTCGCGAGCCACTTCTCCGCGAACTCCTGGAACGTCGTACGGGACGCGTTCGGGTCGATGAAGTCGCCGCGGGCCACGTCCGCTTGCATGGCGCTCAGCCACTGCTCGGCGAGGCGCTTCTGTCCGTCGGGGAAGGACTTGTTCTTCCGCTTGCCGTCGGGCGTGAGGTAGCGGGCTTGGTAGCGCATCCCCGTGCCGTAACGGTCGGTCCTGACGCGGACCGTCTTGCCGTCGGCGTCGGTGATGGTCTTGATCCAGCGGTCGAAGATGTGGCCAGCCATGTGGTGGTAGTCCCTTCTGGCACATGGGAACGGGAGGGCCACTGGGCGGCCCTCCCTGGGGTGCTGAGCTGTGCGATTGCGCTGCGTCAGGCGGTGGTCTGGTCGGCGCTCTTGCGCTGGGTGACGTAGGTGCGTACGTCGGCGGGGTCGTAGCGGACGTACTTGCCGATACGGAAGCCGGGCGGACCGGTGTGCTTCCGGCGCCACTGGTAGACGGTTTCGAGGGGCACGTCGAACATCTCGGCGATGTCGTCGGGGGTGAGGTAGCGCTCAGGTAGTCCGGCGCGGAGCGTGGCGCGCGGGTCTGACTGTTCGGGCGGGACGGTCATGAGGTGCCTCCGTGCGCGGACTTCCGGGGTGGGGGCCTGTTTCGCGGGCCTGCGTCTGTCCGAGGTGTGGATTTCTGCGTCATCTGCGTCATCTGCGTCATTTGCCGTTCTGACCTGCGACTTTGCGGTGACGCAGCGCGGTGGGGTTGTGTCACCGGTGACACGGACCTGCGTCATGGGGTGACGCAGGTGACGCGGGGTGACGCAGGAATCGGCCGTCTGCGTCACCGCTGTTTCGGCAGGTCACTGGCCGTTTTCGGGGTGTGGGTGACGCAGGTGACGCAGCGTTTCTCTACTTCGGACAAAGAGGGGGTGGTGTCTGTTGTGGTGCGCGGCTCAGAGAGTGAAGAAGGAGCCGCTTCGCGGCGCGTCCATTGCAGGGCGGCGGTGCCGCCGAACAGCAAGAGGAGCACGCGGGGGCGGGTGCTCCTCTTGCTGTTGCGGGCGGTCGTGGTGCCGCGCGGTCAGAAGGCCGCTTCCTGCTCGGACGGGGGTGGCGCGGCGGCCGGGCGGGCGATCTCGATGTAGCGGGATGCGTTGGTGCGTCCCCAGTCGATGAGGACGCCCCGGGCGGCGAGGGTGGGCTGAAGGCGTTTGAGGCGGTCTGAGAGCACCTTGCCGGTGGTCGGCCACCCTTTGGGCAGGGGACGGAAGTCCTCGCCCGTGTAGAGGCCGGTGAGGCTGTGCAGCCATTCGGCGGACGTCATTCGCTGTTCGGTGCCCGGGTCGATGCCGGCGGCGTGCTTGAGCACGGTCTGTGCCAACAGGTCGCCTTCGATGACGTCGTCGTTGAGGTCGTCCAGGCTGGCCCGGTAGGCGGCGAGAGCTCCCAGGCCGGTGGCCGCGTCGAGTTGTGCGCACAGGTGCGCGAAGTCGGCCATGCGCAGGTCGGTCGGGATGTCCGCCTCCGCTGCCCGCACCTGCACGGTGAGGTCCAGGAGCGAGCCGAGGATGACGGGCAGCACTTCTGCGAAGTCGGACCACAGTTCGGCCTCGGTGCGCCGGACGCGGGGGCGTTCCAGGCGGAGCGGCAGGAGCCGTTCGGCGAGGTCGGGCCGGATGACTCCGACGTCGATGCCGGTCAGGAGCAGGGGGCGGCGGTAGCCGATGCGGAAGACGTCCCCGTCGGTGAATAGGGCGCGCTTGACGTTCTCCGCGCCGGTCACGATGCAGCACATCGCATCCGACAGTTCGGGGGTCATGTGGGAGAGGTTGTCCAGGGCGGTGACCCAACCGGCCGCCACCGCTGTGATCAGGTTCTCTTCATCCTTGGGTGCCCGGCGCAGGTCGCCGGTCATGCCCTCGATGATCCGCACGAGCATGCGTCCGCCGGTGGACTTGCCGGCTCCCTGCGGTCCGGTGAGGAACGGGGCCGGGACGGGCACGGTCGGCCCGAGGCAGCCGATGAGCCAGGCGATGGCCAGGCACTCGGTCTCGGCGGTGGCGAAGTTGCACAGTCGCATCAGCAGGTCGCTGCCCTTGCCGTCGGTGTCCTTGACCGGCAAGGGCAGCTCTCCCGTGAGCTGGGTGCGCCGCCAGCACACCTCGCGCGGGTCCGGGGTGCGGATGTTCCATCCGGTGGGGTGGATCCGTACGGACTGCCCGTCGCTGCGCCCGAGGTCCAGCCACGTCGCCCCGTCGGATCCGGGGGCGACGCGGATGTGTACGGGCTGTACGTCCTCGGTCAGCGCGAGTGCCTCGATCAAGTCGAGCGCCTCCTTCATGGCGGTGCCGTTAAACACGCCGATGCCGTCCTTGAACAGTCCGACCATGAGTTCTTGGCGGTGGCTGCCGGTGGTGCCCTGGGAGCGGATCGGGCGGGCCACGGGGTGGCCGTTGCGCTGCGCGTACACAGTTCCGTCCGCGGTGCGGAAGTACCGGAAGTGCGCCTGTGCGTAGTCGGTGATGATCTCGCGGGCCGGGGTCTTCTCATCGTCGGACATCGTCACAGTCCCAACGTGGTACGGGCGTTGGTCCACGCGTCCGTGCAGTGCCGGGCCGTCTCGCCCTTGGTTTGCGCGGCGGTGAACAGTCGGGCGACGTGGGTGTCGGTGAGGCAGCCGCACCGGCCGTGCGTGGACAGCACGGCGAGGAACGTCCCGTAGACGGTGGAGTGGATCGCGCTGCGGGCGGCGGTGATGCGCTGCTCGGCCATGGAGATGCCGCGTTCCAGGAAGACGGGCGTGCGGTGCGGGCACTTGCCGCCGCCGGATCCGGCGGGCACGCCGGCGTGCGGTAGCGGCCGGGCCGGGGAGCGCGTCTTGGTGGCCAGGGCGCGCACGGTGTCCGGCAGGTCGGCCATAACTCCGGTGCCGGGACCGAGGTAGCGGGCGTAGGACATGGACGACTTGATGTCGACACCGGGACGCACCTTGTTGCGGGAGGTCATGGCGCCCCGGTAGATCCAGTGCTCACCGCGTGTGGTCGGTACGGTCCGTGTGGCGGGCAGGGCGGTGCGGGCCCATGCGATGGCGTCCGCGTTGTCCAGGTCGACCACGGTCAGTCCGGCGCCGCCGGGGTGGTAGCCGACGCATACCGCGCGGCGCCATGCCGCCGCCCATGCGGGCGAGACGATGACGGCCGGGTCGGTGGTCGCGGCGGCCCACGCGTGGCAGACGCCGGGACAGCGGCAGGGGCCCGGGGTTTTCATGTTCGGCCGGCCGCCGCACGCGTTGTCCGCGCAGGTGGGGCAGTTGCCGAACGGGACCTTGCCCCGGCGCAGGGGCAGCGCGGGCACGCCGGATGCGGCGAGGCTCAGCGCGGTGGGCCGGGGGTAGGGCGTCTGGCTCATGCCGCCCCCGGCGGACACTCGCCGGTAGGCAGTGGGTTGCGTCATGCTGGGGTATCTCCAGTTCCTTGATGGGTTCTGGTTGGCAAGGGCGGCCCCGTGTTCTTGGCGGAATCGGGGGGCCGCCCTTGGCGTAGCTAGAAGGGCGGTTCGTTGCTGTAGCCGTCCGGGCCCCACGGGTCGGCGTCACGGCCGCGCCGGCGCAGCCAGCGGGGCAGGCCGGGGAGGGGCAAGAGCAGCCAGCGGCGGGACTCGTGCCAGCAGGTGCAGGGCTCCCAGTCGGTGCCCGCGTACTCGCCGGTGTCGTAGTCGCCGTAGTCGTGCTCGATGCCGCCCCATCCGTCGCAGTCAGGGCAGTCAGGGCGGGGCGTGTCGGTCAGGATCACCGCGTTGTGGGGCAACGCGGTGCGCTGGATACGCAGTCGCACGGGTTGGGTCTCCTTGTCTCAGCCGTGGAAGTGGTTGCGCTTGAACGTGGCCTTGCGGATGTTCACGGTCGTGCCGCTCTGGTGGCCGCTCGTGCTGAGCACCTGCACGGCGATCCATCCGCCGAAGATCACGGCGGCAAGGGTGATGAGTTGGGTGATGAACGCGGTGAGCGCGGCGATGAATGAGGTGAGCAGGATGAGCCCGCCGCACACTGCGAGGAATCCGACGCCTCCGAGGGCGACGTTCACGGCCGTCCGCGAGACGGCCGGCTTGGCCGCGACCGGTTCGGGCTGGGCGGGGTTGATGGCGTAGCCGGTGACGACGCGGCCGTCCGGCAGGATGATGCTCGCCACCGCCGGGACGCTGCCGGGCTGCACCGGCACGACCGGTGCGGACACGGCTACGGCGGGCGGGAGCGGGGTGGGCTGGTGGACTTCCACGGCCCGGCGTGTGGGCGCGTGCGGGGTGTGGTCGGGGTACATGCGGAATCCCTTCCGGTGCTCGGCCGGGGAGGCAGGGGCACCCCCTTCGGGGTGCGGTGTGGAGGGGTGTTTCAGGTCTGAGCAGGGCGCCTCCCCGCCTCCCTGAAACGATGTTTGTGCTGATCAGCGCGGGGAGGCGGGCCCGGGGAGGGGATTGGGGAGTTCTCCCCGCCTCCCCGGGCCGGACGGCCGCGCCTCCCCGCTACTCGGCAGCGGAAGCGGAACCTTCGCTGTCGCGGTTGGCGAGGGCGCGGGCCACGTCGTCGCGGCGCACGACCATGACCCCGTGGGACTTCTTCGGCTCCTCGCCGTGCTCCTCCAGCAGCCGCTTGAGCCGTCCGTTGTTCCACTCGCGGTAGACGGCCGTGTCCAGCGCGTGCAGCCGCTTCAGCACCTCATCCGTACGCAGCCGGGCCGCGTCGCCGATGACGGCCGCCACGTCGGCGAGCGCATCGCGCTCCTCGGTGCGGTCGATGGCGTGCAGGGTGGCCACTCCGTCGCGCAGGGCCTTGGCCCGGGCGGCGATCTCCTTGGCCGGGTCGTCGTCGATGAAGTGGGTGCGGACCGTGATGGAGGACTGGCCTGCCGGCATCTCGATGCCGTCGGAAGCGACCACCAGGGTTCCCTTGTCCAAGCCCTGGCGCAGCAGGTGCGGGGCGGCGCCGTCGTCCACGGCTTTGTCACCCAGCGCCATCCGGGACTGAGCCTCGGTGCCCAAGACGAGGGAGGCCCGGGTGTGGGCGCCCTCGCGGACCAGCTTGGGAAGGTTCTGGTCGGTGGGGTCCTGCGTGCCCTGCCACATCAGCACGTCGACCGCACGCCCCTGGTTGTGAATCTTGCGGACGGCCATGAAGTACCGAGAGGTGGCCTTGGCGCCGCCGTAGGGGCGTCCGTCCTCGCCCTTGACGGGGCACATGAACGCCACCTGCGCTTCGTCCACCAGGACGATGAGTGGCGGGAACGTCGCACTGGGGTCGGTGCGGCGCACCTCGATCCGCCGGTTCATCTCCTCGACCGCATCCTCAACCATCTCGGTGGCCTGGACGACGTGGTCGTCGGACGGACCCTCGATCAGCACCTCTGCGATGCCGTCGTACATGGACCAGTCGCCCACGCCCTTGAGGTCGGCGATCCAGAACTGCACGGAGCGGTCCAGCGACAGCCACAGGGCCAGGGAGCGCAGGGCAGCGGTCTTGCCCTGGTTGGAGCGGCCGGTGATGAGCAGGTGCCGCTGATACACGCTCAGCTCCGCTGCGTCCCCGCGCAGGTTCCGACCCCACGGGGCCTTCCCCTTCCTGTAGTCGGCGGTGATCGTCTCGTCCGTGACCAGCGGAGACGGGCCGATCGGCTCATCCAGCGCCCCGGAGTCGGCGATCCACAGCCGCACCGTCCGTGCCGCCTCGGGGATGGTGATGAACACCTCGTGCTCGTGCCGGGTGAGGTTCTCGGCGAGCTTGCGCCGCTTGTTCTGCACCTCGTTGGTGGCCACCCCGGAGGGAAGGGTCACGTCGACTTCCACGCCGCATCCGGCGATCCGGATCGGTCCGAGCATGGAGGCGCCGGCGTCGCCCATCTCCTTGATGGCGTTGCGCAGCGCAGGGACTCCGAGGTCGCGCAGGGCCTTGACCACGATGGACGGGGTGATCGGCTCCCCCTCGCTGCTGCGGACGTTCGCCGGGAGTGCCCAGGCGGGTGCCGCCTGCTGCTTGCGGCCCACCGACCACAGCGCGAGCAGGGCGAGGAACGGGCCGATCGTGAGGGCCGGGCCCCACACGATTTGCACGATGCGGATGAGCAGGGCGATGAAGTCGATGGTGGCCGACAGGGGGGTGATGACGTCGCCGACGTGGCCGGTGTTGAGGGCCATGACGACTCCAAGGGCGACCAGGACACTGATGCTCATGCCGGCGCCGACGGCCACGCCCTTGGCGGCCTCCACCGGGGAGTGGAGCAGGTCCATGCGGCGGTGGTGGCGGGCGGCGCGGAACCGCTGCAACCGCTCCTCCCACTCCTCGGCCGCTTCCAGGTTTCCCGCGGCTTCCGCCGCCCGGATCATCCGCTCGTACCGGGCCCCGGTACGGCCGTCCCACGCGCGACGGGCCACGATCCGCCCGCCGTTGAAGGTGTAGAGGCTGTGCCGGGCCGCCGCCCGGACCGTCGCCCGGGTCTTCTCGTGGGTGACGCCGGTCTTGATGGCGCGGCCGGAGCGGACCCACAGCGGCACGGGCCGCGCGGGCGGCGCGTCCGGTACGACCGTGAGCACGGTGGGGGCCGTGTCGGAGGCCGGGGGGTCGGTGGGCTTGTGGAGGTGAACGACGTTCTCAGACATGCTGGGACTGCTCCTGACTGCCCCCAGCGGGGGCGGGAGTAAAGGGAGAGAGCCGGGGTGGCCGGGTCCGTGGAAAGAGCGGCCACCCCGGTGTGATGGCTGGTCAGAACCAGCCGGACGACTTCCTTTTGGCCTTGACGCGGGCGGCCTCGGTGATCAGCCGCTGACGCTCGCCGTGCAGGGCGGTCAGCTCCGCGTTCAGCCGTGTCTCGGCAGCCGTGCCGATGGAGTCCATCCGGTCCTCCGCACCGGCCGTGCCGCGGTCGCGGTAGACGTTGCGAGCGCCTCCGGCCAGGGCACGGGACATGGCGAGTCGTTCGCGGGCGGTCAGGGGCCACCACTCACCCCGGCGTACGGCTTCAAGCTTCTTCGTGGTTGCCCGGATCTCGCGGTCCAGGCGGCGAATGTCGGAGTTGCCCATCAGGTGCTCCTTCGGGAGGTGAGTGATCGGTGGGTGAGGCACGCGGGGGACGGCCCGCTACGGTGGGGATGTGGGCCGGGGACCAGAGCGCGAGACGCGGCCGTGCAAGTGGTGCGATGCACCGGTCCGGCAGCCGCGGAGCCGTTGGCGCCGACGCCGGTTCTGTAGCCGGGCACATCGTCGGCGCTACGGGGTTGTGTCGGCGGTCGTGAGGTTTCTCGACAACCTCTAGCCGGTCAGGTCATGCACCAGCCGGAGTCACAGCCGGAGTCCCACTCGTCGAACGGCAGGGTGTCGACACCGTCCGGGATCGCGGCGCGCAGCGGCCGGTTGAACCGGGTCAGCCAGACGTGGTCTTTGCCGAGTTCGTCACGGCGCCGGTTGAGGAGTTCTTCGAGCTGGCACGCCTTCTCGAACAGTTCCGGCTCGGTGCGGCGCATGTCGTGCCACGTCTCCGGCCGGTGGAACGGGCAGAACCAGCACGACGACTTCGGTGGCACCGGCAGACCCGCGGCGCGGATGATGCGGGCGCAGTCGATGCGCCGGATACCGCGCTCCAACAACGGATACTCGATGCGCTCGTGCGGCTCGCAGCGCCGGTTGTTCGCCCGCTGGATTTCGTCCAGGCTGATCCCGATACCGACCGTGGCGGGCGCGTCCTTCGTCGCCCCGCGCCGTTTGAGTTCGTCGGCGATGACCTTGATTTTGAACTGGGCCGTGCAGGAGCGAGTGCCGGGGGCCCCGTTCGACATCCGCACCGGGATCTTCAGCGACCGCGACCCCTCCCGGGTCAGGTCCTGCAAGAGAGTGCGGACCTCACCCGAGCGCTTCATCACCCGGTCCAACACGACCAGATCAAGGCCGTGCTCTTGGGCGTACGGGATGGCGTACTGACGCAGGTAGGCAAGGGTGCCGGGGTGCTCGGAGTCGTCCCCGACGTTGGCCATCAGGAAGGTGCGGTAGTCCAGCTCACCCTGTGCCGCGAGGACCAGCGCGGCCGTGGACTGGACACCGCCGCCGAAGCTGAACGACTTCACCGTGCCCATCGTGGGCGTGGTCATCCCCCCACCTCCACCGTGCGGGCCCGCTCAGCAAGGAGCGTGTCCCGCAGCGCCCGGGCGTTCGCGGGTGAGGTGTGGAGGGCGCGGCGGATGCCCTCGCCGGTCACCTTCGCGTCCGGCCAATCAGCCGTCGCCTTACGTGCTTCGGCGAGCAGCTGTTCCGGCGTGCGCTTCGGTCGGGTCGACTTCGCCACCGCCGGGACACGACCGGTGGCGCGGCGCGGTCGGGTCGATTCCGCGGCCACCGCGCGCCGCTCGATCGGCGCGGCGGGGGCCGGTGCGATCGAGGGGAGCGGTTTGGCCGGGAGCGTCGACTTCAGGAAGCCGACGGCCATCGGCCGGGGCAGCACGGTCACATTCGGCGTGATCGGCGCCGGAGTTGATACCGGCAGGTCAGCCATAGACCGTTTCATCTCGGTCTCGGTCGATTCCTCCGCATTCGTGCTCACGGTCGGGATCGGGTCGGGGCGGTGGTGCAGCACCTTTGCCACAAGGTCGGAACCGAAGTAGATCGACCCGACCGGCAGCGACGTGGCGAGCAGGACCAGTGCCCAATTCGCCGGGTCCCAGTCGGCCAGTCGACCCCAGTCGACCGTGCGGCCGTGCAGCTCCGGAACCAGACCGTGCACGTAGTTCAGAACCAGCGAGGCAATCGTGTACGCACCGAGCACCCGCAGCGCGAAGCGTCGGGCGTCGCCGGTGAGTACGAGGGTGGCGATCAGAGCGAGCGCCATCAGGCCGTCGACCACGAACGGGTACAGCATCGCGGCCGTGTCGTCCGCGCCCACGGCGCCGGCGATGTCCCGCAGCGCGTTCCACGACACCCGAAACGCCATGGCGACCACGGCGACCAGGGCGAGCACCAGGGCGGCACGTCCCTTGCGGTGAAGACTCATGACCGGCCCTCCAGCCACGGGAAGGGACGGGTGTGGTGCGCGGCGCGGAAGATGCGCAGGGCCACCCCGGCGGGGGCGTCGGGCTTGGCGACCGGGCGAGCGCCGGTGATCGAGGCGAGCATGCGGGCGGCGTGGTGCTCGCATCCGTCGGCGCCCGCATTCTGCGTGTCGATGATGGTCACGACGACCGGGCCACCGCAGGGCGTCGGGTCCTCCGGGTGCGCGGCCGGGCACCGGACGACGTTCCCGCCGGCCGTCTCGTCAACCATCTCGATCAGCCGCTCCACCGCCACCTCAAGACGGCCGATCATGCGAGCCATGGCACTGCCATCCAGGAGGTTCACACTCTGCGCAGCCGCCAACGTCATCCGGGCGGCCTTGATGGTGCAGCGGTCGTACTCGGTGAGGTCGAAGCGAGCCATCAGGCAGCACCCCCCGGCACGGTCGCGCCGGCCGCGCGGTTGACCAGCGCGACCCGGGCGGCCAGCGCACGGCGGCGGGCCCGGCGGATGCGACGCTCGTCCACCTCGGTCGGCGTGCGGTCCAGGGTGACGACGTACGCGTCCAGCAGGTCGACGTCCGCCAGGATGACGGGCATCTCCTGCTCGATCGCGTCCAGCTCCGCGTCCGTCGGCTCCATGAAGTCGGCGAACGCGGTAACAGCGTCCTGAACAGTCACGATGTGGCTCATTGGGTCGTGTTCCTCTCAGCGTGGAACGGCCCGACAGCACCCCCGGAGCGGCTACTCCGGGGGTGCGCGCCGTTGATGGGGAAAGCCGCGCATCACGCGCGGTGCGGCCACTGAGCAGCGGCCGAAGTGCCCCGGACCGGACTCGAACCGATCGGGTTGCCGTACGAGGCACGCCGGTCTTCTCCGCCTTGTTTCCGACCCCTTCGGGCAGGCGGACCACGGGTTACCGGCAGTTCCCTGTGTGAAGTTCTCAAGGCGCTTGCGCTTCCTTCGTACTCACCCCCGCGGGCTTTCCTCCGGACGCTGTCAGTGCAGGCGGGCATACTTGAAGGTGTTGCACCACCTGTTCAGCTTGTTGGTACAAGCTGATGCAGTGATGCTGCACCCACGGACAGTGAGTCGTCAAGGGGGTTGGCCCACATGTACCAACAAGTTGCGCGAGTGCGTCATGATGAGGGCATGAACAAGCAGCCGAAGTACCGGCAAGTCGCCGATGCCCTACGCCGCGAGATCGACAACGGCACGTTTCCGCCGGGGTCGCGGCTGCCCTCGGAGAACGACCTACAGCAGCGGTTCGACGCGTCCCGGAACACCGTCCGCAACGGGCTGAGCCTGCTGGTCAGCGAGGGACTGCTGACGTCCAGCCAGGGACTCGGCTACGAGGTCAAGTCTCACGAGGTGTTCGAACTCAACGCGTCCCGGTTCGAGAATCTGAACTTCCCGCAGAACGGGGACTCGTACAACACCGACGTCACCAACGCGGGTCGACGGCCGCACCAGACGTTCCGGGTCGAGATGCTGCCGGCGCCGGAGGAGATCGCCCAGCGTCTGAACATCACGACAGGCACGAAGGCGGTATTGCGGTTTTGCCATCGCTATGTGGACGACGTCCCTTGGTCGACGCAGGCGACCTACTACCCATCGTGGCTGGTCGACGCGTCGCCGCGACTCGCCGAGCCAGGAGACATCGAAGAGGGAACCACACGGTACCTAGCGGCTCAGGGCATTGAGCAGATCGGGTACTTCGACGAGATTGCCGCGCGTATGCCGACGCCGGATGAGGCGCGACTGTTGGAGATCGGCGCTGGAGTTCCGGTGCTGCTTTGGACCCGTACCGGCTACTCCGAGGACCGACCCATCCGGTGCACCATCACCACGTTCCGGGGCGACCTCAACCGGATGAACTACGAGATCGGCGATCTGACCGCCCGAAGCGAGAACGAGCCTCAGTGAGAATCATCCCCGCCCGCCCAGACGACGTTTCCAGGCTGCTGGCCTTCCGTGAGGAGGCCGCAGCTTGGCTTTCCCGTCTCGGCACCGACCAGTGGCAACGCCCCTATCCCGCTGACAAGCTGCTGGAGACCATCGAGGCAGGGACTGTCTTCATGGTTGTGGACGGTGATGCGACGGTCGCGACCATCACTCTGACTCTTGATGCAGAGGCAGGGCTCTGGACAGAGCAGGAGCTCTCGGAGCCCTCTCTGTTCATCAACAAGCTGACTGTGGCGCGCACGCATGCCGGGGCGAACGTCGGGGGGCGCCTGCTCGACTGGGCGGGGGATCGGGCTTACCGGGCCGGAGCCAAGTGGCTTCGTCTGGACGCGTGGACGACAAACGAGGGGCTTCAGGCGTACTACCTTCGGCAGGGCTTTCAGCACGTTCGGACAGTTCTTGAGGGAGTGGCCGTGAACGGCGGACCTCGGGTGTCTGGCTGGCTTGCTCAGCGTCCAACACATCCCGCCGAACACGGTTTCGCGGACGAAACTCGCATGCCCGGGCGAGACTGCTCCTCTTCGTGAGTGAGGGCCAGGGCGACACTGCCGGGCCTTCTCCGGAACCTCTGTGGAACCTCCGAGGTCAACCACCAACGACCGACAACGACGAACAACGACCGCCCGACCGCAGGTCAGTTGAGGTGTGCCCCTCGCTGACCAGCCTCAAAAACCGGGCGGTCGAAACCCAGGGCAAGAAGAAGTAGCCCGACACCATCAGATGTACGAAGCGCGCCCGGCCGGGGAGGCCGGGCGCGCTTCGTGGCTTGGCGGTGAGCGGGGACGCGTGCGTTCAGTTCACGTGTGTGGTGCCGGGGTCAGCGGCGGTAGCCGCCGTGGGAGCCGCCGTGGAACCCGTCGTGGTGGCGGTCGTAGCCCCAGGACTTGTTGTCGATGAAGCGTCCGCGGTCGTTGCGCAGGGTGGCGGTGTCGGAGCGGTTGTCCCAGATGTAGTGGCGGCTGTCCTGGTACAGGTCGCTGTCGGTGTCGCGGCCGTAGCCGGTGTGGATGCGTACCGTGGCGCGGCCTTCCAGGCGGTAGCGGTCGAAGGTGTACGTGTGACCGTCCTCGTCCTCGAGGGTCCAGCCGTCGAGGTTGACGGTGTGGCGGGTGGTGTTGGTGATTTCCACCCACTCGCGGTTCAGGGAGCGGTTGGAGCGGTCGTCACGGCCCGGGGAGTCGTACTGGACGTCCGAGATCTTCACCTTCGGCCGCTCGTGGCGGGGGTGGTCGGCGGCGGACGCCGGCAGCGTGACGACCGAGACCAGAGCCCCGGCGGCGAGCGCGGCGGCGGCGAGACGGCGGGCGCTGACAGAAGCGGAAGCGGACAAGGGGTCTCCCATGGTGCGGACACCTTCCCCGAGCGGCAGCTCGGGCTGCCGGGGAGTCGGTGCGGTGTGAGGTGGCGGCCGGCCGGCCGCACGCACACCTTGTCCACGTCGTGGAGGAATTCAGGAGAAGACGTCACCCCTGTTACCTGTTGCCCATATTTCTATGACTCTCGGCTGCAACATCCACTTATGCCGTCTATCGCCTTGTGCTGACATGCCGGCAGGCCGGGAGGCCCTGCGGGCTTTGGGATGTGAGGCCTCCCCGCCAGGGCGCGCCACCCCGCGAGGAATCGGGCCATCACCCGAAAGTGAGTAACAGCGGATCGCCGATCACTCGGCCCCTGGCATGGTGGCTGTCGTCGAGGCGTGGCCGGCCGGGGGCTGGCTCGTGCTGGTTGTTGCCGGCTGGACGTGTCCGACTTCCACGTCGGCCCGGATCACGAGGTGTCTGTCTTCACTGTCGGCCCGGATCACGAGGTGTCTGTCTTCACTGTCGGCCCGGATCACGAGGTGTCTGTCTTCACTGTCGGCCCGGATCACGAGGTGTCTGTCTTCACTGTCGGCCCGGATCACGAGGTGTCCGTCTTCACTGTCGGCCCGGATCACGAGGTGTCCGTCTTCACTGTCGGCCCGGATCACGACGTGTCCGTCTTCACCGTCGGCCCGGACCACGACGTCTCCGACTTCCACGTCGCATCGGAACCCGACGTCACCGCCACGGCCGTCGCCTGCATCGTCTCGGACCAGACCCCGCCGGCAAGGCCGGCCGCCGCGCACAGCGAAGGGCCCGGCGCGTCATCCGCCCCGAGGCCCTCACCGTCGTACGAGATCTACGGCGTCCACCGCGTCCGAGGCGTCCGACGACACCCGCCGCGCCGTGCGCCACGGACCTCCGCGTCCTACACCCTCACCTTCACCCGCACTGGCAAGGGTTCCCCGACTGGCACCCGCACCCGCAGCCCGAGCCGCAGCCGCACGCGCCGAAGAGCGGGAGGCTCCTGATGTCGGCGGACTGCTCGGTCGGGAGTTCCTGAGTGGGGTCGGGCGTGGTGCCGGGCGTGCTGGGGGATTCGGCCATGGTCCCTCCTCGAGGCTGGTGCCTGTGCCCATTCCATGCCCGCCCCGCTGGGCGCATCAACGGCGCACAGAGGCTTGCCCGCGCCCTGAACGGCTCTCCGCGAGCCCGCTCACGGACCCCACAGAGGGCTCGGGGCGAGCGGACACCCACCCACCCGCGCGCCCTCGGATGCCCATGGCCCGAACCCAGGATCCCCCAGGACCCGAAGGACCTGGGGGACCGAGAGGACTCGAAGCACCCGGAGAGACAGAAGGGACGGACCTACGCCCCCTCCACCCCCGAAACCGGCTGGATGTCGGGCTGGATGTCCTGCTGCAGCTCGTCCGCGTGCTCGCCCGTCACCAGGTAGACCACCCGCTTCGCCACCGCCACCGCATGGTCGGCGTACCGCTCGTAGTAGCGGCCGAGCAGCGTCACGTCGACGGCCGTCTCGATGCCGTGCTTCCAGCGCTCGTCCATCAGGTGCTGGAAGAGCGTGCGGTGGAGGAGGTCCATCGCGTCGTCGTCCTGCTCCAGCTGCATCGCGAGGTCGACGTCCTTGGTGATGATCACCTCGGCCGCCTTCGCCATCAGGCGCTGCGCGAGCTGGCCCATCTCCAGGATGGTGGCGTGCAGGTCCTGCGGAATCGCCCGCTCCGGGTAGCGCAGCCGCGTGAGCTTCGCCACGTGCTGGGCCAGGTCGCCCGAGCGCTCCAGGTCCGCCGACATGCGCAGCGAGGTGACCACTATCCGCAGGTCCGTCGCCACCGGCTGCTGGCGCGCCAGCAGGGCTATGGCCCGGGCCTCCAGGTCGTGCTGAAGGTCGTCGACCTTCTCGTCACCCTCGATCACGCTCTCGGCCAGCTTCAGGTCGGAGTCGAGGATCGCCGCCGTGGCGCGCCCGATCGCCGACCCGACCAGCCGGGCCATCTCGACCAGACTGTCGCCGATCGAGTCCAGTTCCTCGTGGTACGCGTCCCGCATCAGGGTCCCTCTCTTACGTATGCCTCGGGGGGTTCCGGGCGCCAGGAGACTGCCGTCCGACCGGCGGTGCCGTGGCCGTGGCCGCCGTAGGTGCCGACCACCGGCCCTCTCCGACCACTGACCACCGGTCCTGTCGTGCGGCCACCGGTCCCGTCATCGGACAGGAAGTCCTACCGTCATGACCTCCGACAGTACGACCGTCGCGAAAACGACAGTCCGACTGTCGTTAAACCGCCAGTGCGATCTCGCGACCTCTACGCTAAACCGACTGTGTGATCTACGCGCTGAACTGGCCGTGCGAACCCCACGCCCCCACGATCGGGTCTCTACGCGTCCGTTTCCGCCACCCCGAATGAACCGATACTGGCTCCAAGGTGAACTCTGGGCGACGAGTGTTCGAGCTCGCACTCCGACGGCTGTGGGCACAGCCCTGGCCATGCCTAACCTGGGTGCATGGACGTGAACGCGGCGGTCGCCGCAGCGGCAGCGATCGCCGGGGTTCTCACCGGCGTGATCGCCATGCTGGCGTTCCGCTGGAGCGAACGCGACCTGAAACGACCCACCCGAACCTCCCTGCACACCGACCCGGTCCTGCCGCCCGGCGTGGACACGGTCCTGTCGGTGCTGCGCTCCTCGGCGGTGGTCCTCGACGAAGGGGACGCCGTCGTCAAGGCCAGCTCGGCGGCGTACGCCCTCGGTCTGGTGCGCGGCGGCAAGCTCTCCGTCGAACCCATGCTCCAGATGGCCCGGGACACCCGGCGCGACGGCGAGATACGGCAGGTCGAGCTGGACCTGCCCCGGCGCGGCACCGGCCGCGGCGAGGCCCTCGCCGTCTCCGCCCGGGTCGCGCCCCTCGGCTCCCGGCTCGTCCTGCTCCTCGTCGAGGACCTCACCGAGGCCCGGCGCATAGAGGCGGTACGGCGCGACTTCGTCGCGAACGTGAGCCATGAGCTGAAGACACCGGTCGGCGCGCTCTCCCTGCTGTCCGAGGCGGTCATGGACGCCTCCGACGACCCGGAGGCCGTGGAGCGCTTCGCCGGGCGCATGCAGATCGAGGCGACCCGGCTCACCAACCTGGTGCAGGAGCTCATCGACCTCTCCCGGGTGCAGAACGACGACCCGCTGGAGGACGCCGAGCCCGTCCGCGTGGAGGAACTCGTCGCCGAGGCGATCGACCGCTGCCGGCACGCCGCCGGGACCAAGCAGATCACCATGGCCTCCGGCGGCACGGCCGAACTCAGCATCTGGGGCAACCGGGGCCAGCTGGCCGCGGCGCTCGGCAACCTCGTCGAGAACGCCGTCAACTACTCGCCCGCCCGCACCCGCGTCGGCATCGCCGCACGCCGGCTCACCGCACCGGGCGGGGACCACATCGAGATCGCCGTGACCGACCAGGGCATCGGCATCTCGGACAAGGACAAGGAGCGCATCTTCGAGCGCTTCTACCGCGTCGACCCGGCCCGTTCCCGTGCCACCGGTGGCACCGGCCTCGGTCTCGCGATCGTCAAGCACGTGGCCGCCTCGCACGGCGGGGAGGTCACGGTGTGGAGCTCCGAGGGACAGGGCTCCACGTTCACCCTGCGGCTGCCCGAGGCGGGTGCGGCCCGTGACCGTGCTCAGCAGCACCCCGATCTCGACGACGAGGCCGGGCAGCCCGCACCATCGAATTCCCCCACTTCCCCCGACTCACCCGCGTACGAAACGCTTTCCGCCCCGGAGGTCCTTCCGTGACCCGTGTGCTCGTCGTCGAGGACGAGGAGTCCTTCTCCGACGCCCTGTCGTACATGCTCCGCAAGGAGGGCTTCGAGGTCGCCGTCGCGACCACCGGGCCCGACGGACTCGACGAGTTCGAGCGCAACGGCGCCGACCTCGTCCTCCTCGACCTGATGCTGCCCGGCCTGCCGGGCACGGAGGTCTGCCGTCAGCTGCGCGGCCGCTCCAACGTGCCGGTGATCATGGTCACCGCCAAGGACAGCGAGATCGACAAGGTTGTCGGCCTGGAAATAGGAGCCGATGACTACGTCACCAAGCCGTTCTCCTCGCGCGAGCTGGTCGCCCGTATCCGGGCCGTCCTGCGCCGCCGCGGCGAGCCCGAGGAGGTCACCCCGGCCGCGCTGGAGGCGGGACCGGTCCGCATGGACGTGGACCGCCATGTGGTCACGGTCGCCGGCTCCAAGGTCGACCTGCCCCTCAAGGAGTTCGACCTGCTGGAGATGCTGCTGCGCAACGCGGGCCGCGTCCTGACCCGTATGCAGCTCATCGACCGGGTCTGGGGTGCCGACTACGTCGGTGACACCAAGACCCTCGACGTCCACGTCAAGCGCCTGCGCGCCAAGATCGAGCCGGACCCGGGCGCGCCCAGGTATCTGGTGACGGTCCGCGGGCTGGGCTATAAGTTCGAGCCCTAAGTCGCCGACCTGCTACATTAAGTGACCCTCGCCGTCGGGTGGGCGGAGAGGCTAAACGCTTGTGGAGCGTCGGTAGGACCTGGAGGAATCCGGGCGCGGTGCCGTGAAGCAGGAAGCCCCTTGAGGGCGCGCCAAAAGTTCGAGCCGTAGAGCTCGGAAACGCCAAGGGCGGGAACCGATAACCAAGGTTCCCGCCCTAGCTGTGTGCAGTGCTGCTCAGTGGCCGGCGGCCGACTGCGAGGCGGCGTCGGTCGCCGTCGCCTCCCCGGCGCCCGCTCCGGTGCCGGCCCCCGGCGTCTCGCCCGCGGAGGCACCACCGCCAGGCGTGGCCCCGGCACCGGCGTTCGGAGTCCCGGTCGCGGTCCCCGTCGGCGTGGACGTCGTCTCCGGCGCGGCCGGGACCTCGCTCGGGCCCCAGCTCTCGAAGTAGTGCTCGGCCGGCACGACGAAGGCGCGCAGGCTCACGTCACCGGTCTTGCTGAAGGTGAAGGTGATCTTCTGCGCGTTGCCGTCCTGGACGGCCTCACGGCTGCTCGGCAGCACCGCGGAGGCGTTGTCCTTGCCCCCGATGATCAGCCGGCCGCCGGCCGGGATGGTCAGGCTGCCGCCCTTGGCGGCCTTGAGCTCGGCGGTCTTGCCGGTGTCGTCCACCTTGATCGCGTCGAGCGTCTGGGCCGTCCTGCCGGAGTTGAACAGGGTCGCGGAGATCGCGGCCGGTCCGGTCGACTCCAGGTCGGGCTGGGTGATGACGAGAGCGTTCTGGATCTTGATGTCGCCGACGCTGGTGGCCGCGTTGTCCGGCTTGATCTGCAGCGTCTGGGCGTCGTTGCCTGCGGCGCACGCGGCGAGCGAGGTGATCGAGAACGCGAGGGCGGCGGCAGCGAGTGCGCCGCGTCGAAGGCTGCTGCTCACGGCGGCGGCAACTCCTTGACTCGAACGGGGGGCGCCTGAAGCCGCCCTAAGTGTCTGTCAGCGGCCTTAGGTTACCGAGCCGTTCCCGTGCGACCGCACCCGACCCTCCCCTCGGAGAGGGAACAGCCGTCGAAGTCCCTCTTCCAACCCCCCTCTCTTCACCCACAAGCGGCCCGGGAGTCACATTGCCCGGTCGCTCGTCCGTCATTCACATAAGCCCCTCGCAAGCACCCGCGCGAAATTTCCGTGAAGGAATGCGCGACGCTCCGGAAATCGATCACCGGCCATGCCGTCCGGCCTGGCTGTGATCAATTCCGGGATTCGTCCGGGACCCGACTCGGGACGCCGAACGGAGTAGCGGAAGTCGCACACTTGGAACCGGACATTTGTGTACGTTCGGCCACTCGGGGGCGCCGCCGGATGTGTGTAACGTGCGCGTTTCCCTGTGTCCGCAGAGCCGCTCCCACCTGCGAATACCTTCTTCCGGTCGGCCCGCGAAGCACGTTCCTGTTGGAGTTGTCAAGCCCCGAGATATGCCCTGACCTGCGAAAACGTCATTCAGAACCCGCCGTTTCCGTGTTACCCTGGATAGCCACGGAAGGGGTACCTGTCACATGACGTTCAAGGTTGGCGACACCGTGGTCTATCCCCATCACGGGGCCGCGCTGATCGAGGCCATCGAAACTCGCCAGATCAAAGGCGTGGACAAGACCTACTTGGTGCTGAAGGTCGCCCAGGGTGACCTGACGGTACGTGTGCCAGCGGACAATGCGGAGTTCGTCGGCGTGCGTGATGTGGTCGGTCAGGACGGGCTGGACCGGGTCTTCGAGGTGCTGCGCGCGCCGTACGCCGAGGAGCCCACGAACTGGTCGCGTCGTTACAAGGCAAATCTGGAGAAGCTCGCCTCCGGCGATGTCATCAAGGTCGCGGAAGTCGTGCGTGACCTGTGGCGTCGTGAGCGCGAGCGTGGACTCTCCGCCGGTGAGAAGCGCATGCTCGCCAAGGCCCGCCAGATTCTGGTGAGCGAGCTCGCCCTCGCGGAGAACACCAACGAGGACAAGGCCGAGGCCCTGCTCGACGAGGTTCTCGCGTCCTGACGCGGTTTCATCCGCCTCAGTTCATTCAGCACAGTGCTGTATGGCTTTAAAAAGTGCCGCGGTGCCCGATGACGTATTTGCTGTCGCCGGGCGCTGCGGCATGTTCGCTCGCGGGCGCTGTTCCACCTGCTTCGCAGGCCTGTCTCGGGGGTGCCCCCGATACTTGACGTGCCGGGCCCGGCAGCAGGCTCGACCGACTGTCACGGAAGGGTCCGGTCAAGGCTCGCGCCCGGCACTCCCCCAAGCTCTCGAATCAGTCGAGCAGGGGGCACCTCCAGGGCCATACCCAACTAGGCCGAGCACACAAACCTGACAGGAACCGATGTCTGACGATTCGCGCCCTTCGCCCTCGGAAACCCGCAGCGCAGCCCGTACGGCCGTGGTGATTCCGGCCGCCGGCAGGGGCGTACGCCTCGGTCCGGGCGCGCCCAAGGCACTTCGCGCGCTGAACGGCACGCCCATGCTCATCCACGCGGTCCGCGCGATGGCCGCGTCCCGTGCCGTCTCCCTGGTGGTCGTCGTCGCCCCGCCCGACGGCGCCTCCGAGGTCAAGAGCATGCTCGACGCGCACGCCCTGCCCGAGCGCACCGACTTCCTGGTGGTCCCCGGCGGTGAGTCCCGTCAGGAGTCCGTCAGGCTCGGCCTGGACGCGCTGCCGCCGGACTTCGACATCGTCCTGGTGCACGACGCGGCCCGCCCGCTGGTGCCGGTGGACACGGTGGACGCGGTGATCGAGGCCGTACGCGACGGGGCGCCGGCCGTGGTGCCCGCGCTGCCGCTCGCGGACACGGTCAAGGAGGTCGAGCCCGCGCCGGCGCCCGGCGCACCCGAGCCGGTGGTGGCCACCTTGCACCGTGCCCGCCTGCGTGCCGTGCAGACCCCGCAGGGCTTCGACCGCGCCACGCTGGTCCGTGCGCACGAGACGGTGACGGACGACGTCACCGACGACGCGAGCATGGTCGAGCAGCTCGGCCCGGCCGTCGTGGTCGTCCCCGGCCACGAGGAGGCCTTCAAGGTCACCCGCCCGCTGGACCTGGTCCTGGCCGAGGCGGTCCTGGCGCGCCGGAGGCTGAACGATGGCTTCTGAGCAGCCCATGCTGCTGCCCCAGGTGGGCATCGGCACCGACATCCACGCCTTCGAAGAGGGCCGCGAGCTGTGGTGCGCGGGCCTGAAGTGGGAGGGCGAGGGGCCCGGACTCGCCGGCCACTCCGACGCGGACGTCGTCGCGCACGCCGCGTGCAACGCGCTGTTCTCGGCGGCCGGCCTCGGCGACCTGGGGCAGCACTTCGGCACCGGGCGCCCCGAGTGGTCGGGCGCCTCCGGCGTCGCACTCCTCACCGAGGCGGCCCGGATCGTGCGCGAGGCGGGCTTCCGCATCGGCAACATCGCCGTCCAGGTCGTCGGCCCGCGCCCGAAGATCGGCAAGCGGCGCGAGGAAGCCCAGAAGATCCTCTCCGAGGCCGCCGGCGCGCCGGTGTCGGTGTCGGGCGCGACGACGGACGGGCTGGGGTTCCCCGGCAGGGACGAAGGGCTGATGGCCGTGGCGACCGCGCTCGTGGTGCGGACCACGATCTGACTGTTGTCCACAACCGTCCGAGGCACCGGGCATCGCCGACTACCCTGGACCCGTGACTATTCGCCTGTACGACACCAGCGCCCGGCAGATCCGTGACTTCACCCCGCTCAAGCCGGGTTGTGTCTCGATCTACCTCTGTGGTGCCACCGTGCAGGCAGCACCGCACATCGGGCATATCCGCTCCGGCCTGAACTTCGACATCATGCGCCGCTGGTTCGAGTACCGCGGCTACGACGTCACGTTCATCCGCAACGTCACCGACATCGACGACAAGATCATCAACAAGGCGGCCGACCAGGGCCGCCCCTGGTGGTCCATCGGCTACGAGAACGAGCGCGCCTTCAACGACGGTTACCGCGCGCTCGGCTGCCTGCCGCCCACCTACGAGCCCCGCGCCACCGGCCATGTCACCGAGATGGTCGAGATGATGCGCACGCTCATCGAGCGCGGGCACGCCTACGAGGCCGACGGCAGCGTCTACTTCGACGTGCGCTCCTGGCCGTCGTACCTGGAGCTGTCCCGGCAGGACGTCGACGACCTGCGCCAGCCCGACGAGGGCGTCTCCGGCAAGCGTGACGCCCGCGACTTCGCCATGTGGAAGTCGACCAAGCCGGGCGAGCCCGACTGGGAGACGCCGTGGGGCCGCGGGCGCCCCGGCTGGCACCTGGAGTGCTCGGCCATGGCCCACAAGTACCTGGGCAGCGCCTTCGACATCCACGGCGGCGGCCTGGACCTGATCTTCCCGCACCACGAGAACGAGATCGCCCAGGCCAAGGCCTTCGGCGACGACTTCGCGCGGTACTGGGTGCACAACGCCTGGGTCACCATGAGCGGCGAGAAGATGTCGAAGTCGCTCGGCAACAGCGTGCTGGTCTCCGAGATGGTCAAGACCTGGCGCCCGATCGTCCTGCGCTACTACCTGGGCACCCCGCACTACCGCTCGACCATCGAGTACAGCGAGGAGGCCCTGCGCGAGGCCGAGTCGGCGTTCGCGCGGATCGAGGGCTTCGTGCAGCGCGTGGTCGAGAAGGCCGGCCCCGTCGAGCCGTCCGCGGAACTGCCGCCCGCCTTCGTCGAGGCCATGGACGACGACCTCGGTGTCCCGCAGGCCCTGGCCGTCATCCACACCACGGTCCGCCAGGGCAACAGCGCGCTGGCGACCGACGACAAGGAAGCCGCCGTGGCCCGCCTCGCCGAGGTCCGTGCCATGCTCGGCGTCCTCGGCCTGGACCCGCTGGACGCGCACTGGGCGGGCGAGTCCGACCGGGGCGAAGATCTGCACGGCGTGGTCGACAGCCTCGTCCGGCTGGTCCTCGACCAGCGCGAGGCCGCCCGGGCCCGCAAGGACTGGACGACCGCGGACGCCATCCGCGACCAGCTCAAGCAGTCCGGCCTGGCCATCGAGGACGGCCCCGACGGACCCCGCTGGAGCCTGGGTCCGCGCTGACCGGCCCCGGCTCCCGGAAGATCGATTGTGCCGCCCGGCCCCCCGGGCGGCACACTTCATAGACGTACGTACGACACACCCACGACAGACAGGTAGGTCATGGCCGCGAACAACCGCCGCATGTCCGGCAAGAAGGGCGCGCAGGTCGGCAGTGGCGGCCAGCGGCGCAAGGGTCTCGAGGGCAAGGGCCCGACCCCGCCGGCCGAGATGCGCAAGGGACACAAGAAGAACCGCATCGCCACCGCCAAGGCGAAGCAGACCGCACGCCGTCCCGCGCCGCGCGGCCGCGGCGGCAAGAGCACGTCCGAGCTGGTCGTCGGCCGTAACCCGGTCGTCGAGGCGCTGCGTGAGGGGGTCCCGGCCTCCACGCTCTACGTCCAGCAGTTCATCGACAGCGACGAGCGCGTCCGCGAGGCCCTCCAGCTCGCCGCCGACCGCGGCGGCATCAACCTCATGGAGGCCCCGCGCCCCGAGCTGGACCGCATGACGAACGGCCTCAACCACCAGGGCCTCGTCCTCCAGGTCCCGCCCTACGAGTACGCCCACCCCGAGGACCTCGCCGCCGCTGCCGCCGACGCGGGCGAGGATCCGCTGATCGTCGCCCTCGACGGTGTGACGGACCCGCGCAACCTCGGTGCCGTGGTCCGCTCGGTCTCCGCCTTCGGCGGCCACGGGGTCGTCGTCCCCGAGCGCCGCGCGGCGGGCATGACGGCCGGCGCCTGGAAGACGTCCGCCGGCACCGCGGCCCGTACGCCGGTCGCCCGCGCCACGAACCTGACCCGCGCCCTGGAGGCGTACAAGAAGGCGGGCATCGCGGTCGTCGGTCTCGCGGCCGACGGCGAGGCGGAACTCGGTGACCTCCAGGCCCTCGACGGCCCGGTGGTGATCGTGGTCGGCAGCGAGGGCAAGGGCCTTTCCCGCCTGGTCGGCGAGACGTGCGACTTCCGTGTCCGCATCCCGATGCCGGGCGGCGCGGAGTCCCTCAACGCCGGTGTGGCGGCGGGGATCGTCCTCTACGAGGCGGCCGGCCGACGCGTCTGAACAGACATCCGCGGCGTCACCCGTGCGGGTTAATTCTGGTGACAGTGGTGCGACCTGCGCATCTTTGACGGGGTCCGGACAGATCGGACCGGTCAAAGCAGTGTCCTAACCACACGTCACTCGGTTAGTTGAGTGTGGACACCAGAACACCCCGCACACCCACGGGGGACCGCTCGTCGGGATACGACGACGCTCCCGCGCTGAGCATGGTGAAGGTGCCGAGCGATCCGGCGCAGATCATCGTCAATCACGCGAGTTTCCGCGTGCTGCTGGGTTCGTCTGCCCGGCGCGCCAAATCTCCGCGGATCGCACGGCACCTGAGCGCCACCCAGGACACCTCCCTCATGCCGCTCGTCAACGCGGCCGGCAGAGCGGGCGCGGCCCCGGGCGCCCGCCGCCGGGTCGCCGTCTGGAACGGCACGTCCGCGCCCGACGACACCGGCGCCCACCGGCTCCTCCAGGCCGCGCGGGACGGCAGTGTCCGCCACGGCGACGAACCGCTTCCCGCCGGGGGCGGCACGCAGGTCATCCCGCGCGTCGACGTCGGTTACGGCGGCGGCTACGAGGACGAGATGGCGCGGACCGTCGAGACGCCGATCGTGGGCGCGCAGCGCACGCACGAATCTGTCGAGACCCGGCTGCTGCCCCACATGCGAACGGTCGAGAGCGCCTACGACGAGGAATTCGCGTACGCCGCCGAGGACTTCGTCGACGAGGAGCCCGACGGCCCGGACGACGACGCCTCGCCCCGCCGCCCGGGCGCCGACGACCCCGCGCGGCACGCGTACTACCCCGGCCGCCGGATGAACCTCGGCGTCGTCCTGCTCCCCCTCCGGGTCTTCCTCGGCTTCATCTCCATCTACGCCGGCATGGGCAAGCTCTGCGACCCCGTCTACTTCGACGGCGGCAAGCGCGGCTCGATGGTCAAGTGGCTCAACACGCTCCACCCCTGGGAAGTGGCCGAGCCCCTCCGCCAGTTCGCCCTGGAACACCCCGTCGGCTCCGGCCTGGTCATCGCCTTCTTCCAGGTGATCGTGGGCGTGCTGACCGTCCTGGGCTGCTGGCAGCGGGTGGCCGCGGTGGTCGGCGCCCTGTTGTCCGCCGCGCTCCTGGTCACCGTCAGCTGGAAGAGCGTCCCGGTCTACGACACCCCCGACATCATCTACCTCGCCGCCTGGTCCCCGCTGATCATCGCCGGTGCTCCCGTCTACTCGATCGACGGCCGCCTGGCGGGCATGGCCTGGCGTCGTCTCGGTCCCCGCTCCGACATCTGGGAGCTGCGCCGCTACGTCCTTCGCCGCGGCGCCCTGATCACGGCGATCGTGACCGGCCTGACGCTGCTGGTGGGCTCCCTGCTCGGTGGCGCGGTCCGTGACGCCGACCGTGTCGTGGTCCCCGGCCCCGGTGAGGCCCCGCGCAACGAGCTGCCGGGCTCGCCCCTGCCGGAGGAGTCCGACCGGCAGCACGACAAGTCGCCGTCCGCCTCCAACTCGCCCACCCAGGGCGCGACATCGGGCGCGACCACCCCGTCCGGCGCGGCGACCACGCCGGGCGCCACCGTCGACACGGGGTCGACGGGCGCCGGTACGCCCAGCCAGACGCAGGGCACGGAGGGCCAGGCCCCACCCCAGCAGTCGGCACCCGCCGACGAGGCCCCCAGCACCACCACCGGCCCCACCTCCGGCGGCCCCACCTCCGGCGGCAACTCCTCGGGCGGCTCCACCGAGGAAGAACCGGGCCTGGTAGGCGGCCTCCTGGGCTGACCACCACCCCCCTGAAGGGGCCCCGGCCGCAACCAGCGCCCGGGGCCCATCGCTGTCCCCCACCTCTGGGACTGCCGCCCCAGACCGGGTGCGGACCGGCTGAAAACATCCCCAGACGGGCTGACATGGTGCGGACCGGCGTAGATAGGTGCTCAAAGAAGCGGCCGCCGTCGAGAGACGCACCCGCAGCCGCGTACGGCGGCAAGGGGACGTGTCGGGGGGTGTCCGCCCGCAGCGGCCGGCGTCAAGACACAGCACCCTCTGAGACACAGCAACCGCCGGACCGAGGACGGACACCCCCCGGCACGGCCCCGACCCACCCACCGGACCACCGGCGCTGCACGCACCCCCACCGAGGCCGCACAGGCCGCCGCAGGCATCAGCGTCCCAGTGCCGCCAGCTCCTTCGCGGCCTCAGTCAGATCCTTGGCCGTATCGATGGCACGCCAATACGCCCCCTGCGGAATCGGGAACCCGGCCAGACGCCGCTCCCGGGCAAGATGGGGGAACGTCGTGCGCTCATGGTCGCCGCGCTCGGGCAGCAGCGAAGCAAAGGCGGGCGAGAACACGTACACACCCGCGTTGATCTCGAACGTGGACGGTGGAGCCTCGATGAAGTCCGTGATGTGCCCGAAGCCGTCCGTCTGCACAGCCCCCCAAGGCAGACGAGGCCGAGCGAGCGCCAGCGTCGCCACGGCGTCCCGCTCGGCATGGAAGTCGGCCATGTCGCGCAGCGAGAACCGCGTCCAGATGTCACCGTTCGTCGCGTACCAGGGCCTGTCCGGATGCGGCAGATGCGCCGCCGCGTACTTCAGACCGCCACCCCGCCCCAGCGGCTCCGTCTCGACGACAGTCGTGACCCGCACAGGAAGATCCGCCGTCTTCAGCCAGTCCTGAAGCACCTCGGCGAGATGCCCACAGCTGATCACCACATCCGTCACACCCTCCTCGGCCAGCCAGACGAGCTGATGGCCGATGATCGGCGTCCCCGTACCAGGGATCTCGACCATCGGCTTGGGCCGATCGTCGGTGTACGGACGCAGCCGGGACCCCTGGCCCCCGGCCAGGACGACGGCTTGAACGGGGCGGGTCGCGGCGTTCGGATCAGTCATGCCCGAACTGTACGCGGCGCCCCGCTCACGGCATTCGTCGGCAACGGTTCCTTAATCAGCCGTTACCGTCCGGAAGCGGAGTGTTCCTCGAACCGCACCTCGAATGGGGCGGCGGCAACAACGCCGGGCGCCATCCAGCGGCGCCGGCGCTCGTGCCCGCCGCTAGCGGTGCGCCGCAGCGACCCCCGAGGCGAACGCGGTGTCGCACACGGGCCGCGCATAGGACTGCGCCCGAGTCGGCCCGTACACACGGACCGCCGCGCGACCGAGTGCGCGGGCGATCGAGGCGCAGTGCCGGGCGAGCGACGGCCGGTCGTCGACGGCCTGCTGGAGGTGGGTGAGCGCGACGCTCGGGTTCTTCTCCTGGAGCTCGGTCAGCAACTGGTCGCGCAGCACGTCCTGCGGAGCGCGCGGCGCGCTGTTCCCAGCGGCACCCGCGCTCGAGACGTCGGTCGCGGTGAGCACCGAGTCCGAGGGGTTTCCCGACCAGTTGACCCGGGTGACCGCGAGGGTCCCGGAGAGCACCAGGACGACGGGCAGGACGAAGGCGATGGTGCGGCCGAGCTGGCGGGCGGGGCCCCGGTGGCCGCGTCGTGTCTGTTGGGTGGTGGAGTGCTTCACGCGAGTGAGGGTAGCGTTCGGTGCTGATATGGCGACATTTAGTCACCGGTTCGGGGGACGAAGGGGCCCTCAAACTCGGGCGGCACGTTGACGCACAATGCTCGAAATGACCGGTATGCCGGGGTATTTGTCGACAACGAAGAGGGCCCCGCAGCGCTCTGCGGGGCCCTCTTCGTCAACCTGGGTGAATTACCCGGGGTTGTGCTGCCTCAGTCGGACAGGCGCGCACCCGTGGAGGTGGAGAACACGTGGGTCTCACCGGAACGCGGGATGATGTGCAGCGTGCTGCCCTTCTCGGGCACGTCACGGCCGCTGACGCGGACGACGAGGTCCTTGCCCTCGTCGCCCACCTTGGCGGTGCCGTAGACGTACGCGTCGGCGCCGAGCTCCTCCACCACGTTGACGGTGACGGCGAGGCCCTGGTCCGACTCCGAGCCGGCCACGTCGAAGTGCTCGGGGCGGACACCCACGGTGACGGTCTTGTCGGTGGTGCCGGAGAGCGCCTCACGGTCCACCGGCACGACCGAGTTGCCGAACTTCACGCCACCGTCGGTGATCGGGACCTCGACCAGGTTCATGGCCGGGGAGCCGATGAAGCCGGCGACGAAGAGGTTGGCCGGACGGTCGTACATGTTGCGGGGGGTGTCGACCTGCTGGAGCAGACCGTCCTTGAGGACGGCCACGCGGTCGCCCATCGTCATGGCCTCGACCTGGTCGTGGGTGACGTAGACGGTCGTGATGCCGAGACGGCGCTGGAGCGAGGCGATCTGCGTACGGGTCGAGACACGGAGCTTGGCGTCGAGGTTCGACAGCGGCTCGTCCATGAGGAAGACCTGCGGCTCGCGCACGATGGCGCGGCCCATCGCGACACGCTGGCGCTGACCACCGGAGAGCGCCTTCGGCTTGCGGTCCAGGTACTCGGTGAGGTCGAGGATCTTCGCGGCCTCTTCGACCTTCTTGCGGATCTCCGCCTTGTTCACGCCGGCGATCTTGAGCGCGAAGCCCATGTTGTCGGCGACGGACATGTGCGGGTACAGCGCGTAGTTCTGGAACACCATGGCGATGTCCCGGTCCTTGGGCGGCAGGTGCGTGACGTCGCGGTCACCGATGCGGATGGCGCCGCCGTTGACGTCCTCGAGCCCCGCCAGCATGCGGAGCGAGGTGGACTTGCCGCAGCCGGACGGGCCGACCAGAACGAGGAACTCGCCGTCCTCGATGTGGATGTCGAGCGCGTCCACGGCGGGCTTCTCGGTGCCCGGGTAGATCCGGGTCGCCTTGTCGAACGAGACAGTGGCCATGATGAATGGGCCCCCTTCTACCGGCAGGAACGTGCCGGACGATCCGTTGTAGGAAGGTGGTTGGTTTAGTCCACATGTGCGGACTGGCTCTGGACGGTACCTGGCGTTCGCCTGGTCTGTCAGTACCTGGGGGCATGTGAACTTCGCGGAAATTTTCGACAGGGCCCACTCGGAACCTGGGTACACTGCACGGGCGCGTGCGTGACGGCGCGTGCAGGCCTCCTTAGCTCAGCTGGTCCAGAGCGGCTGTCTTGTAAACAGCAGGTCGTCGGTTCGAATCCGACAGGGGGCTCAATCTGCGGGGCGGTTGTCGATGACACCGCCCCGCTCTTCTTTTCCCCACACCCTTGTCGGTGAATTCCATCGCCTCATGTCCCCATAGGGACACGGGACATGCGTCTGCGTGGAATAGGATCCCGGATCGCTACTGCTAGTGTTCGTGCAGTCACAGTAGGCAATCAGCCTCAATGTACATGTAATGAAATCCGAGGGTTCCATGCGCAAGCTTCACCAGGTCATGATCGCCGCAGCTGCTGCCGGCGGCCTGTCCGCCATCGGTGCCGGCACGAGCGTCGCCTACGACGCCGCGCCGTCCGTTTCGGACCTTTACCGCCCCTACCAGGAGTGCAGCCCGCAGACGGTCGCCGCGACCGACGTCCCGGTCGCCGTGCTCGGCCTCTCCGAGACCTTCGACACCACCTGCGGTCAGTTCAACAACGCCTTCACCGGCTGAGGTCGGCGGCGTAGTCGTGCGCGACGCCTTCCGCGGGCCCCTTCGGGGTCGTACCCGAAGGGGCCCGCTCATGTGCGGATGCCTGGAGCGCGAGCCCGCTCCAGCGGCCCGCAGGCGGTCGCGGCGGCCCTGATGAACTCCGGTGCGGCGATGTGCGGTTGGTCGGACGCGGATCGGTCGCCCTCAGGTCAGTCCTTCGTTTCCTAAGCGAAACGGCTCCGAGTGTCCCGGTCGTGCCGGGCGCCGGGGTCCGTCTCTGCGACACCCCCCGGGCCCGGCGCGGCCGTTCGCGGTGTACGACGTCCGGGCACACCCCCACAAAAGGAGACGCAACACATGTTCAACGGCAAGAAGTTCGTGGCCCTCTCGGGGCTTCTCGGCGGCCTCGCCATGACCTGTTTCGGCGCCACGCAGGCCCACGCGGCGGGCCCGGGCGCCTGCACCATGGACCCCGGCGGCAACATCATCTGCACCCAGCAGGTCACGGGCCAGACGCCCGAGGGGGACGGCTTCGTCCTGCGCAGGACCGTGAACTGCCAGCCGACGCAGCCCTTGACCCTGCCCACCCCGGGCGTGCTGTCCAACGGTCAGACGCGGATCGGCCCGCACATCACCTGCGCCGACGCCGAGACCCCCGCTCCGGTGGCGGCCCCCACTACCAACGACACCAGTGACCGGGACGAGAGCAGCCCGTTGCTGGCACGCCTGTTGGGCTGAGCGTCTTCTTCGGCGGATGGCCGGACCGGGTGACCGGCTCCGGCCATCCGCCGTTTTCGCGCGTCACGACCCACTTCCCGGCAAATGGGTGACCGGCGCTCAACGCCCGTGTCCAGACAGCGGGGAAGAGTCGTTTTCCATTCAGGGAAATCGGTGTGCGCACCGATGCCTTGTCATGGCCCGACACGACACGGAAGGAACAGAGGTCCCGAATTGCTACGGTTTGCGTGTATATGCTCACATTAAGTAGTCAAGCCAGGGCGTCACGCCCCGGGAAGAAAGGGTCAAACTATGCGCAGGTTTCAGCGCGTTGCAGTCGTAGCGGCTGCGGTCGCGGGTCTGTCCGCCTTCGGTGTCGGCGCGGGTAGCGCCTTCGCCGGCGACGAGGGCTACGACGGCCAGGCTGTCACCGCGGTCGCCACCTCGACGGCCAACGCCGTTGCCATGGCGGGTGCTCCGTACGACAAGGCCGCCGCTGCCCCGCAGGCCGCTCCGCAGGCTGCGCCGGAGGTGGCTCCGCAGGCCGCCCCCGAGGCTGCCCCGCAGGTCGCGCCCGAGGCTGCTCCGCAGGTCGCGCCGGAGGCCGCCCCCAAGGCCGCTGCTCCCGAGTACGGCTACGGCGAGTACACCGCTCCCGTCGCCCAGTAACCAGACCCCGAGGGTCGATGCGCGATTCTCAGGGCACAGCCGCATCGACTTCCGTCGGAACACCGTATGCACGGCGCACGATCTGAATACTCCCGCTCCTGGTTCAGGGAACAGGTCGGGCTGTTCGACGGTGTGCTGGACAACACCCTTAGCAACGCAGCCCGGACGCGCGGCAGACCCATCAGGGGAGCGCGGCCGGGCTGTGTCATTTCCGGACTCTTCCAAGGCAATCCGAGATTCTCCAAGGCAGAAGGAACGCAGCACATGACCGCTCGACAGAAGATCGCCACCGTCTCGGGGCTCCTCGGAGCTCTCGCCGCGCTCTACGGCACCGCGGCGCCGGCGCACGCCGATGACACCAAGGGCAGCTGCACGATCACCGCCCAGGGAGACATCGTCTGCATCAAGAAGAGCGAGGTCGTCCGCAAGGACAAGCGCAACGGGTACGTCGTCCAGCAGAAGCAGGACTGCTCCACGGTCGAGCGGCCGAGGTTCGTCGGGCCGGAGGAGGGCATGAAGAACCGCGGGTCCGTGCAGAGCGGCCCGGTCGTGGAGTGCAACAACCGGGCGAAGCTGCCCAAGGGCTTCAAGCTTCCCAAGTTCGATTTCTGAAACGTATGGAAACGAAATGCCGGATCGGAAGGAATTCCGATCCGGCATTCTTTTACTATTTATACGGCTGTGGCGGCTTGTGCGGCTGTGGCGGCCGGCCCGGGAAATGCCGGTGCCCCGGCCGTACGGCCGGGGCACCGGGGGAAGGATCTGGCCTACGTTACTTGCCGAAGGCGCTGTTGTTGCAGCCCATGCTCGAGCCCAGAGAGGTCTCCTGCGCGCCCGGGTTGCCCTCGCCGTTGAGCAGGTTGCCGCCCAGGCCGTTGGCGATGCCGACCTGGCCCAGGATGTCGACGTTGGCGTCGTGCGAGCGGCAGGTGCTGCTCTGCAGGATGCTCAGGCTGCTGCCCTTGCCGCTCTTGCCGTAGTCGCCTCCGTCGGCGTGGGCGACGCCGGACCCCAGAAGTCCGACGCTCCCGAGGGCGGCGACCAGGACGGCGGCCTTGCGGAGCTTGTGCATGTTCATCTCCGGTGGAGTGGAGTGGGCCGATCTGATGCAGACCGACTTCGTACAATTACGGAGGCTAATAGGAAGTATTCCAACGCAATCGGCGGCACGCCGAATTCTGAAAAGACTCACCATCTTGGCCGATAGCGCTGAAATGCTCTTTCGAACGAGCCGATCCGGCGCAAAGAGGAGTCCCGGCACCGGGCTTGACGCTCGGTACCGGGACTTCGTTTCCCGCTTCGGCCGGCTGTGCGGCCGTCAGTGCCTCAGAAGGCGCTGTTGTTGCAGCCCATGGTGGAGCCCAGGTGGGTGTCCTGCGCGCCCGGGTTGCCCTCGCCGTTGAGCGCGCTGCCCAGCAGGCCGTTGAGGACGCCGACCTGGCCGAGGACGTCGACGTTCAGGTCGTGCGACTTGCAGTTGGAGCTCTGCAGGACGCTGAACTTGTCGCCGCCCTTGCCGCCGTGGCCGCCGTGGCCGTCAGCGGTGGCCGTACCGGCGCCCAGCAGGCCGACGGTGCTGATGGCGGCGACCAGGACGGCAGCCTTGCGAAGCTTGTGCATGTCATCTCCGGTGGAGTGAGGTGGGTGCGATCTGTGCGAGATCGACTTCGTACAGTTACCGGAGATTAATACGAAGTATCCGGACATATATGAACGACGCGCCGAGGTTCGCGATCTCAAGCCGGAAGCACCCAGAAGTCGCATGCGAACGGGCCCCAGGCGCCGGCCGTCGCACCGGACGCCTGGGGCGCGTGGTCTCCAGCGCGCGTCAGCGCGTGTAGCGGGCGTGGGTCAGGGAGTTGGCCTGGCTGTTGGCCTGGTCGCAGTGGACGCCCTCGGTCTCGGCGGCGGCGAGCACGGCGACCGGGACGGCGGCGTTGAGCAGGGACTGCGGGCTGCACTCCTGGTACGGGCGGAACAGGTTGGCCTGCTCGATCGGCCCGGACGGCGCGACGGTCGGCTGCTGGTTGACCTGCGGGCTGATCTTGGGGCTCAGCTGCGGGTTGACCTGGGGGGTGACGTCGGCGCCGTGGGCGGGCAGAGTCGCCGGACGCTGCGCGTTCGGCAGGTTGGAGCGCTGGGCGCTCGCCTGCGAGTTCGTCCACGAGGTGGCCTGGAGATCCTGCTGCGGCGCGGGCGGCGGGACGGAGCCGTAGCCGACAGGGGCGTCGGCGACGCTGGGGCCGACGCCGATGGCCGACAGACCACTGGCTGCTGCTACGACGAGCGCGACCTGGTGAAGCTTGCGCATGGAACTCGGCCCTTCATTGACCTGTGCATGAACGTACGGAAATGCGACTGCGATGGACCATCGCTCTCTCTCCTTGTGCGGAACGAGGCAACCGCGAATCCGGTCACGTGAGTCGAAGAGGGGTCACCCAATTGCCGCTGGGTGTGTAAATCCGATGGATGGCAATGGGGTGACGGAAATTCGGATCCCGTGACTCGGCCGAGGAAATGTCGTTGCCAGTCGAGAGAGGGCAGCGCCAGGAATCGGTAAGAGAAGCCATGGGTTCCGCTGCCGGCTCCGGCGTGAAGTCCACATGACAGCTCAGGCATTACCCCTGTAAGGGCGCAGTACGAATATCAGACTGAGCACACGCAAGACTGCACTGAATACAACGGATTTCCCTGTACAGGTAATGAAGGGCCGAGGGTTCCATGCGCAAGCTTCACAGGGCCGCGCTCGTCGTCGCAGCGGCCGGCGGTCTGACCGCGATCGGCGCCGGCGTCAGCGAGGCGGCCGACTATCCCGTCGGGTACGCCGGTGCTCCGGCGCCCGCTCCCGAGTACCCGGCACCTCAGTACGCTCCCGCTCCTCAGTACGCCCCGGCGCCCCAGTACGCCCCGGCTCCGCAGTACGCTCCCGCTCCGCAGTACGCCCCGCCGCCGCAGTACGCCCCGGCGCCCCGGTACGCTCCGGCTCCGCGGTACGCGCCGCCGCGGGTCACCGCGTCGGCCCGGTCGGCCGGTTACGCCGAGGCATCCCGGCCCCACTACCAGCCGCAGCCGGCCCCCCAGTACGCGGCTCCGGCGCCCGCCCCGCGTGGGCAGACCGGTTACGCCACCGCCTCGGCCTCGTCGGGTGGCTTCGCGCAGGCCGGCGTCCCGCAGCACTCCGCTCCGCAGCAGGCTGCTCCGCAGGTCATGCCGCAGACGGCCCCGCAGGTCATGCCGCAGGTCGCTCCGCAGGTCTCCGCTCCGCAGGTCTTCAACCCGGAGCCCCCGCCGCGCGTCGCGCCGCAGGTCAACCCGCAGGTGAACCCCGAGGTGAGCCCGCTGATCAACCCGCTGAACACCAGCACCCCGCAGGTGCCCGGGCTCGGCCTCGGCCAGGTCGCGGCGCCGCCGGTGGGCCAGCTGGGTCTGCCCCGCCTCGGCTGACGGCCCGTTCCAGGCCCCGTTCCAACCTCATTCGCTGCACCCCCTTCCGCTCGATCCATACGGAGAAGAAATGCGCAAGCTCCACAAGGCCGTCCTGGTGGGCGCCGTCCTCGGCAGTGTCGGTTCCCTCGGCATGGGCACCGCCTTCGCCCACGGTGAGGCCGGGGCCCACGACGTGGACATCACGCAGGGCATCGAGTGCCGCTCGCACGACATGAACATCGACGTCCTCGGCAGCGTCGGCGCCCTCAACGGCGTGCTGGCCAACGCGCTCAACGGCGAGGGCTCCCCGGCCGCGCAGCCCAGCCACCTCGGTTCGGACATGGGCTGCAACAGCTCGGCGCTCAAGTAACCGTACGAAGCGTCCGGTTCGACGCCCGCTCCGTCACGGGGCGGGCGTTGGACTTGCGAGCCGTGGACACGGCAGAGATCCGGCGAGGGCAGGGCCGCGCCGTGCACGCCGAGTGAAAGGGCGACCTGTCGCATGAGACTGTCCTGTGCCGACGAGATGCTGCTGCTCAACGGCTGTCCGGGAGTCATCGGCCTGGCGACGGTCCTCTCCGGCGAACGGCCCGATGTGCAGCGGGTACGGGCCCGTGTCGTCGAGCGCTGGGCGGGCCTGGAGCGGATGAGCTGTGTGCTCGACAGGGCATGCGGACGACGTGGGTGCGCGCGGTGGGCCGTACCGGGGCCGTTCGATGCTGCCGCGCAGGTCGTGGAGGAACGGGCCACGTTGGACGAACTGTGGGCCCGCAGCGTGGACCGGCCGCTCGCCGACGGGGTGCCGCCCTGGCGGCTGTACGTGATCCCGGACGCCGAGCACGGCGGTGACTTCGCGCTGGCGCTGGTGGCCCAGCACACGCTGCTGGACGGGCGGTCGCTCGCGACGCTGATGCGTGCGCTGATGGACGACCCCGGGCCGGCGGGCCGGCGGCAGAGGCCGGTGCCGTCGCCGCGCAGCGGGCTGCGCGCCGCCGGCCGGGAACTGCGGGCGATGTCGGCCCCCGGACAGGCCCTTCCGACGTGGCCGCCGCAGCGGACGTATCCCTCGGTCGCGGTGCGTGAACTGCCCGCGCACATCGTCCGGTCCGCGCGCCGGCAGCCCGCCGACGGCCGCGGCGCGACGCTGAACGAGCTGCTGGTGGGCGCGGTGGCCGGGGCGCTGCGGGCCCGGTTCGGGCCGGTGCGGCGCTGGCGGGACCGGGACGTGCCCGTGTACACGGCCGTACCGTGCGATCTGCGCGGCCGGGGGAATCCGGGTGAACTCGGCAACACCCTCACGGTGGTCCGGGTTCCGCTGCCCGTCGACCTCGACGGCTCGGTGGCCCGGCTGCGGGCGTGCCAGGACGCGATGGCCGGCGTCCCCGACCGGGCCGCCGTACACGCCACCGTGCTGTTCCCGGCGGCGGAGGCGGCGCGGCGCACCGGGCCCTGGGTGACCAGGCTGCTGACCAGCCGGGGGCGGCACTCCTGTTTCGCGGCGACCGCGACCACGGCCATGAAGTGGCCCGGCGGGCCGGGCACCTTCCAGGGCCGCCGGCTCGTGCGCACGGTCGGGCTGCCGCCGTTGCAGCACCCGGGCACCGTCAGCTTCGCCCTGGCACAGGCAGGGGACGCGTTCACGCTCACCGCGGTGGGCAACGCGGGCCCGGACGACGCGAGTCGGCTCGCCGACGCGGTCGTCACGGAGTTCGAGACATGGGCTCGGACGGCGACGCCGTCAGTGCTCTGACGGCACCAGGAGATGGAGGCAGTTGCATGGAAGCCGAATGCCGGGACACGGGCGGCGTGTGGGAAGCGCTGCGCCCGCTGTGCGCGCAGGTGATGTCGGTGCCGCAGGAGGCGGTCGTGCCGCAGGCCCGGCTGGTCGCCGACCTGGGGGCCGACAGCCTGGACATCACCGAACTGGAGGCGGCGTCCGAGGAGTTGTTCGGGGTGACCCTGCGGGGGACCGACAAGTCCGCCGTGGCGACCGTGGGTGATGTCGCCGAGCTCATCGTGCGGCTGCGCGCCGGTACGCCCGGTGCCCACAGCACCCTGGCCCGATGACCGGCCGGCACGCCGTCGCCGTCACGGGCCTGGGCGTCCGCTGCGGCGCCGGGGCGACGCCCGAGGAGCTGTGGGAGAGCCTCGTACGGTGCCGTTCGGCGAGCACCCTGCACGCCTTCGACGACGAGGGCACCGTCGTGCACCCCGCGTGTCCGATGCCCCGCTTCGACCCCTCCGGGTATCTGACGGCCAAGGAGATGCGGCGCGCGGACCGGTCGGTGCAGCTGGCCCTGTGCGCGGCCGCGGACGCCGTGGAGGACGCCGGAGGGCTCCATGTCCCCTCGCGCAGGCGGGCGGTGGTCACCGGCACCGGCTACGGCGGGGTGATCAGCCAGGAGGGCGGCATCGGGCATCCCGACGTGCTGTACGCGCCGCGGCTGATGCACAACGCGGGCGCGTACTGGATCAGTGCCCGGTTCGGTGTGACCGGGCCGAGTCTGACGATCTCCACCGCCTGCGCCTCCGGGACGCACGCGGTGGGCGAGGCGATGCAGATGATCCGGGCCGGCTCCGCCGACGTGGTGGTGGCCGGCGGGCACGACAGTCCGCTGACCGCCACGACCGCGCTCGCCTTCGGGCGGGCCGGGGCGATGGTCACCGAGTGCGAGGATCCCACCGCCGCGTCACGGCCGTTCGACGCCGGGCGGCAGGGGTTCGTCCTCGCCGAAGGGGCGGCGTTCCTGGTGCTGGAGCGGCTGGACCTCGCCCGCGCGCGGGGCGCCCGTGTCCACGCCACGCTCACCGGGTACGGACGCACCTCCGACGCCCACCACCTCACCGCGCCGCACCCCGACGGGCTGGGTGCCGTCGCGTGCATGGAGCAGGCGCTCGCCGACGCCGGGACGACGGCCGACGCCGTCGGTCACGTCAACGCGCACGGCACCGGTACCGAGCTGAACGACCTCGCCGAGGCGCGGGCGATCGCGACAGTGTTCGGGTCGCGCAAGGTGCCCGTGACCGCGCCGAAGGCGGTGACCGGGCACGGGCTGGGACTGGCCGGGGCGCTGGAGGCGGTGATCACGGTCATGTCGGTGCGGGAAGGGCTCGCGCCGCCCACCGCGCACCTCACCCGCCTCGACCCCCGGTGCGAGCTGGACCTGGTCACCGGCGAGCCGCGCAAGATCCCCGACGGGCCGGTGATCAGCAACAGCTTCGCCTTCGGGGGCCACAACGCCTGTGTCGTCCTCGACTCGCCCCACGTCTGAGCGGCGAGGGCGGGGCCAGGGGCGAATCGGGAACGGGAGGCTGTGGAAGATGAGGCTGACGGCCATCGAGGAAGGCCATCTGCGCAACGGGATGCCGGGCACCATCGGCATCGCCGCGGTGTTTCCCGGAGAATCGTTCGATCCGGCGCGGGTGCGGACCAGGGTCCAGGACAGCTGGGGCGCTCTGGAGCGGATGAGCCTGGTCCCGGTGCCTCCCGCCGGGCCGTCGGCGGTGTACGGCCACCGGTGGTCGTGCCCCCGGCCGTTCGATCCCGCCGATCACGTCGCCGTCACCGACCAGGACGTGGACGCGCTCCTCGCCGACGGTGTCGCGCGCACGCTGCCCGCCGGACTGCCGCCGTGGAAGCTGCTGGTGACACGGCACCCGACCGCGGCGGGCGAACAGGCCGTGGTGCTGCTCGCCCATCACGCGCTGCTCGACGGCAGGTCGCTCGAAACCCTCTTCCGGCTGCTGATGGACGGCGCCGCGCCGCCGGGTCCGCCGGCACCGGTCGAGGGGACACGGCAGCGGCCGTCGGTGGGGCTCGCCACCGTGGGCAGGGAGCTGCGGCGCATCGGGGTTCCGGGCCGGCCCGTGCCGCCGTCGTCCGGCGGGGGCCCCGGCCCGTCGGTGGCCGTGGTGCGGATCGACCCGCAGGTGATGCGCGCGGCGCGGCGGCAGCCGGCGGGTGGGCGCGGGGCCACGCTCAACGAACTTCTGCTGAGTGCGTACGCCGGAGCCCTGCGCGCCTGCCACGGGCCGCTGCGGTCCTGGCCGAAGGGACCGACGCCGTTCTACGCGACGGTGCCGGTCGACCTGCGGACCCGGTACGACGCACAGCGGCTCGGCAACGGCGTCACCGCGCTGCGCGTCGCGCTGCCGGTCGACCTCGACTCGCCGGTGGCCCGGCTGCGGGCCTGTCAGGACCAGGTCGCCGAGTTCGAGCACCGCTGCGAGGCGCATCGCGCGATCCTGCCCGCGCTCCAGGGCGCCGCGCGCACCGTGCCGTGGCTGGCCGGGGTGATGGCCAGGCGTCTGGCGCGTCCCGAGCTGACCACGAGCCTGTGCACCGCCTTCAAGTGGCGTGACAACCCCAGCCACTTGCTCGGGCGTCCGCTCGCGCGTGTCGTTCCCCTGCCGCAGCTGTCCCCGCCGGGCACGGCGAACCTCTGCCTCGTGCACACCGCCGACGCCTACACCCTCACCGTCGTCAGCCATCTGCGCACGGGTGACGCCGAGCTGATCGGGGCCGGGGTGGTCCGGGAGCTGGAGGCGGTCGCGGAGAGCGGGGAGCCTGCCGCGCGGGCGGTCGAGGGCCAGTCTTCGGGAGGTGCTCGGCCGGCAGGTGTCTGATCCTGGTCGGCCGAGTGGGGGAGTCGGAGGGGTGACGCATATTCGTAGGGCTCATGCCGGGGAGCCGTGCCCAACGGTGGTTCACACCGTCGTGGGCCGGGGGTCGGAGCCGAGCTTCGTCAGGGCCTCGTCCGTCAGGCGGTACACCGTCCACTCGTCCTGGGGGCGGGCGCCCAGGGAGTCGTAGAAGGCGATGGACGGAGTGTTCCAGTTCAGGACGGACCACTCCAGGCGCTGGTAGCCGCGTTCCACGCAGATACGGGCCAGTTCGGTGAGGAGGGCCTTGCCGTGGCCGGCGCCGCGGGCGGTGGGGCGGACGTAGAGGTCCTCCAGGTAGATGCCGTGGACTCCGCGCCAGGTGGAGAAGTTCAGGAACCAGATGGCGCAGCCGACGGTCTCGCCGGTCGCGTCGTCGGCCGCGATGTGGGCGTAGGCGGCGGGGCGGTCGCCGAAGAGGGCCTCGTGGAGCTGCTCCTCGGTGGCCCTGGCCTCCTCCAGTGCCTTCTCGTACTCGGCGAGTTCCCGGATCAGGGCGTGCAGGGCGGGGATGTCGGCGGGTGTGGCGGGTCGGATCATGAGGCGAGGCTATGGCCTGTCCGGCGGATCGGGGCCTAGCAGGGGCGGTTGCGCAGGCGGCGGGCGATGTCCAGGTGTGCTTCGAGGGGAGCCTCGTCCTCCTCGATCTGCCACAGGGAGTTCTGGAGCACGCGGCCCAGTGTCCAGGCGCGGGCCCGGGCGCGGTCGAGGCCGAGGACCTCGGTCATGGCGTCGAAGCGCCAGAGCACCTCGTCGGCGTCGAAGCGGTTCCACAGGGCCGGGAACAGGTCGAAACCGGGGTCGCCCGCGAGGGGCTTGGGGTCGATGGCGAGCCACGGGGCGCGCTCGGCGGCGAGGACGTTCTCGAAGTGCAGGTCCCAGTGGAGGAGACGGTCGCCGGGCGTGTCCGCGACCTCGCGTACCGCTGCCGCGCAGTCGGCGAGGAGGCGGCGGGTCGCGGGGTCGGGGACTTCCTCCAGGGCCGCGGGTGTGTCGTCCAGCATGGCTCGCGCCAGGTCGCCCAGGCGGCGCAGGTCCGGCGGGGCCTGGGTGGTGGTGAGGTGGGCCAGCAGGCGGGCGACGATCAGGGTGGCCTCGCGGGAGTCCGGGAGGCCGTCCAGGAGGCGGTCCGAGTCCAGGCGCTCCAGGAGCAGGGTGCCGGTGGCGTCGTCGCAGTCCAGGAGCCGGACCGCTCCGTCGCCGTGCCAGGCCCGCAGCGCGACCGGCTCGCCGACGGTCTCCTCGTCGACGTCCTGGAGCTTGAGCACGGCCCGTGCCCCGTCGGCCCGCAGGACCGGCAGGACCAGCGCGCAGCGGCCGTACATCGTCGGCCCGTCCGGGCGCAGCTCCCAGTGCTCCAGGAAGCGTGTGGCGCGGGCCGCGAGGGAGGCGACGTGGGCGCGGCCCGCCTCTCCGGCGTAGCGCACGTGCTGGGCGATGAGCTCGTCCGGAATGTCGATCACTTCGCGACCCTACCGGGGTGCCGGAATCGGCTCACGCGAATTAACGTCCTCGCCATGAGCAGCTCGGTCAGTGACGCCGTGAACGGCGGGATCTCCTTCTGGTACGCGGACGACGGCCTCCCTGCGGCGCGTGAGCCGCTCGGCGGGGACGCCTCCGCGGACGTGGTGATCGTGGGCGGTGGATACACGGGACTGTGGACGGCCTACTACCTGAAGCAGGCCGTTCCCTTCCTGCGGATCACCGTCCTTGAACAGAAGTTCTGCGGCTACGGCGCCTCGGGGCGCAACGGCGGCTGGCTGTACAACGGCATCGCGGGCCGCGACCGGTACGCCAAGCTGCACGGCCACGAGGCCGCCGTACGGCTGCAGCGGGCCATGAACGACACCGTGGACGAGGTGATCCGGGTCGCGCAGACGGAGGGTTTCGACGCCGGGATCCACAAGGGCGGCGTGCTCGAAGTCGCGCGTACGCCCGCGCAGTTGGCGCGGCTGAAGGAGTTCCACGCGCAGGAGCTGGCGTTCGGCGAGAAGGACCGTGAGCTGTACGACGCCCGGCGGACCGCCGAGCGGATCAAGGTGGCCGACGCGGTCGGCTCGACGTGGACACCGCACGGGGCACGGGTGCACCCGGTGAAGCTGGTGAAGGGGCTCGCGGCGGCCGTCGAGGCGCTCGGCGTGACCATCCACGAGCTGACGCCGGTCACCGAGATCCGGCCCAAGCACGCCGTCACCCCGTACGGCACCGTGCGCGCGCCCTACGTCCTGCGCTGCACCGAGGGATTCACGGCGAACCTCAAGGGCCAGCACCGGACCTGGCTGCCGATGAACTCCTCGATGATCGCCACCGAGCCGCTGACCGACGAGCAGTGGGAGTCGGTCGGCTGGGACGGGCGCGAGACGCTCGGCGACATGGCGCACGCCTACATGTACGCCCAGCGCACGGCCGACGGGCGGATCGCGCTGGGCGGGCGCGGGATGCCGTACCGCTTCGGGTCGCGGACGGACAACGACGGGCGCACGCAGCCCGAGACCGTCGAGGCGCTGCGGGACATCCTGGTCGGCTTCTTCCCGTCGCTGGCCGGGCTGCGGGTCGAGCACGCGTGGTCGGGGGTGCTGGGCGTGCCGCGCGACTGGTGCGCGACCGTCACGCTGGACCGGACGAGCGGGCTCGGCTGGGCGGGCGGCTACGTCGGCTCAGGCGTCGCCACCGCGAACCTCGCGGCGCGGACCCTGCGGGACCTGGTGCAGATCGACTCGGGGCAGGGCGTGCGCACCGAGCTGACCGATCTGCCCTGGGTCGGGCACAAGGTGCGCAAGTGGGAGCCGGAGCCGCTGCGCTGGCTGGGCGTGCACGGGCTGTACGCCGCGTACCGGGCTGCGGACCGGCGGGAGTCCGGCACGCCCGGCGCCGAGTCGTCACGGGCGGCACGGGTGGCCGACCGGATCGCCGGGCGGCACTGACGGAACAGGGAGGACGGGGGAGGGGCCGCGGTCCGAGGGGCCCCTCCCCCCGTGTGCGGGGCCCGGTCAGGCCACCGGTTCCGGTGCCGGTGGCCGGTGCGGTGCCCCGTGCTTCGGGGCCTTCACCGTCACCATCAGGGTCGCGACCAGGCCCGCCATGAGCATGATCGCGGCGGCCCACCAGATGGCGACCGTGTAGCCGTGCACGATGCCCTCCCGGGTGACCAGGTCCCGCCGGGCCGGGTCGGTCAGACGGGCCGTGATGTAGGCGGCGCTGCTGCTGGTCGCGATCGTGTTCAGCAGGGCCGTGCCGATCGAGCCGCCCACCTGCTGCGAGGTGTTGACGGTCGCCGAGGTCACGCCGGAGTCCCGCGGGGCCACACCCGCCGTCGCCGTGGCGAACACCGGCATGAAGATCAGGCCCATGCCGAGGCCCATCAGGATCAGCGCGGGCAGGATCTCGCTCGCGTACGAGGAGTGCACCGTCAGCCGGGTCAGCAGCACCATGCCGATGGCCGCGAGCAGGGCGCCCGGGCCCATGAGCAGGCGGGGCGCCACATGGTCCAGGAGGCGGGCGGCGATCTGGGTCGAGCCGATGATGATCGCGGCCGTGAGCGGCAGGAAGGCGAGGCCGGTCAGCACCGGCGAGTAGTCGAGGATGACCTGGAGGTAGTAGGTCATGAACAGGAACAGCCCGAACATGCCGATCACGGCCAGCGCCATGGTGAGGAAGCAGCCGGCACGGTTGCGTTCCTTGATGATGTGCAGCGGCAGCAGGGGCATCGGGGCCCTGGTCTGCCACCGGACGAAGGTCGCGAGCAGGGCGACGCCGCCCGCGAACAGGGCGAGCACCAGCGGGTCGGTCCAGCCGCGCGGCTCCGCCTCGGCGAAGCCGTAGACGATGGCGACCAGGCCGCCGCAGCCGAGCAGCACGCCGGGCACGTCGAGGCGGGCGCCCGCCTGCACGGGGCTGTCGTGCAGCAGGGCGAGGGCGCCGAAGACGGCGATCACGGCGATGGGCACGTTGACGTACAGGCACCAGCGCCAGTCCAGGTACTCGGTGAGCAGTCCGCCGACGATGAACCCGATCGCGCTGCCGCTGCCGGCCAGGGCGCCGTAGATGCCGAACGCCTTGCCGCGCTCCTTGGGGTCGGTGAACGTCGTGGTCAGCAGGGACAGGGCCGAGGGGGCCAGGACGGCGGCGAAGACGCCCTGGAGGGCGCGGGCGCCGAAGAGCATGCCGGCCGTGGTGGCGGCACCGCCGAGCGCGGAGGCGGCGGCGAAGCCGACCAGGCCGATGACGAAGGTGCGCCTGCGGCCCACGAGGTCGGCTATCCGGCCGCCGAGCAGCAGCAGTCCGCCGAAGGCCAGCGTGTAGGCGGTGATCACCCACTGGCGGTTGCCGTCGGTCATGCCGAGGTCGGCCTGGGCGGAGGGGAGCGCGATGTTCACGATGGTCGCGTCCAGGACGACCATGAGCTGCGCCAGCGCGATGATCACCAGTCCCCACCAGCGGCGGGGATCCGCGTCTCGGGCTGATTCACCCGTCCGGGTGACGGTCACCTGGTCAGAAGACCATGGTCCGGGACGTGTCGCATCTGGGGAGTTGTTGTCGCCGGTCACGGCTCCAGCACCACCTTTCCGGTGGTCGCGCGGGTTTCCAGGGCGCGATGGGCGGCCGCCGCCTCGGCGAGCGGGAAGCGCTGCACGGCCGGGGTGAGCCGGCCCGCGGCGGCCTCGGCGAGCGCGCGCAGTTCGAGGGTCTGTACGGGGTTGGGGCCGCCGGCCCGGCGCATCATCGCGGGGCCGAGGACGTTCTCGGAGACGCCGTCGACGAGGTGGGGCTCGCCGTCGTGCAGGCCCTGCCCCGACCAGCCGAAGACGAGGTGCCGGCCGCCGGGCGCGAGCAGGGCGACGCACTCGCGGGCCACGTCGCCGCCTACGCCGTCGAGGACGACGGTGGCGCCGCGCCCGCCGAGGAAGGCACGCACCTTCCCGGGCCACGCCGGGTCGGAGTAGTCGACGGCGAGATCGGCGCCGTTCTCCCGCACCCGGGCGGCCTTCCCGGACCCTCCGGCCAGCCCGACCACGAGTGCGCCCGCGTTCTTGGCGTACTGCACGAGCAGGGTGCCGATGCCGCCGGCCGCCGCCGGGATCACGGCCACCGCGTCCGGGCCGAGCTCGGCGAACTGGAGGATCCCCATCGCCGTACGGCCCGTGCCGATCATGGCGACGGCCTCCGCGAAGTCGAGGTTCGCCGGGATCTCGTGGACGCGGTCGACGTCGGTGACGGCGAGCTCGGCGTAGCCTCCCGGCGCGAAGCCGAGGTGGGCGACGACCCGCTTGCCGAGCCAGAGCCGTGCGACGCCCTCGCCGAGGGACTCGACGACTCCGGCGACCTCGCGGCCGGGGATCGTGGGCAGTGCGGGCGGCTCGGGTGCCGGGCCCTGGACGCCTTCGCGCAGGGCCGTGTCGAGGAGGTGGACGCCGGCCGCCGCCACGGCGATCCGGACCTGGCCGGGTCCTGGTACGGGGTCGTCGGTCACTTCGTGGGCGAGGTTCTCGGCCGGGCCGAAGGTGTGCAGGCGGATGGCGTGCATCGGGGTCCCCCATCGTTCGGAAGCCGGTTGTGTCGGGCCGCCCCTCCCGTCGTCGGGGCGGCTCGACGATGCTCCGACCTCAAGCTCGCTTGAGGTCAAGGGCGGGGCGGCCGAGGGCCAGGGACACGGCCGTCAGCGCGCTGTTGAAGGACACCTCGGAGAGCACGCCGGGGGCCGCGACCTGATCGCCCGCCAGGTAGACGCCGTCGCCGCGGTCGACGGCCGGGCGGTCCCGCCAGCTGGTGCCGGGCAGGTCGACGGCGCCGGTACGGCCGTTCGCCAGGGCCTCGCGGCGCCAGGTGACGCGCTCGCGCCAGCCGGGGAAGCCGAGGTCGAGGAGCTGCTCGGCACGGGCGATGCCGTCGGCCCGCGACTCGTGCGGGGCGATCGGGATCTGCCCCTGGATCAGCTGCTCGCCGACCGGCGCCAGCGAGCGGTCCTGCGCGGTGAACCGCTCCAGCCACCCGGCCCGGTCGAGGTCGGAGACGACGAACGCGTCCCCGCGCCGGGTGCGCACGGCGAGGTCGATCAGTGCCGTACGGCCGCTCGTCCAGGTCAGCGAGTCGTCCCCGAGGAGGCGGCGGGCGGAGTCGAGGGAGGTGGCGACCACGACGGGCGTGTCGTTCGCGAGGACGTCGACCCTGGACATGGTCTCCATCCGCACCCCGAGGTTCCACGCCCGCGAAGCCATCCGGTCGATCACGCTCGCCCAGCCGCCCTTCGGATAGTGGGCCTCCGGCGGCAGCTTGGTGGCCCGGCGCAGCCGCTCCTGCACGAACGCGGCGGACAGGGCGCCGGGGTCGTGGTGGAACAGCGCGACGGCGGAGTAGTGGGCGGCGGCACGGGCGCCCTCCTCGCCGGCGATGCCGGCCGCCCACGTCAGGAAGTCGACGTCGACGGGTGCCTGCGGCAGGGCGGGCCGCAGCAGCTTGAGCATGGCGAACGGCGGGGTGCGGCGCAGGACTCCACGGTGCCGCAGCCTGAGCCGGGCGGCCTCCAGGGGCGGGATCGGCGCGAGCGGGCCGATGAGGTCCCGCTGCCTGAGCCAGGCCCAGTGCGGGCCGCCGTTGTACAGCGCGTGCGGTCCCTCGTTCGTCCGGTACGGCCCCGCGGCGGTCCGCGCCCGCCCGCCGAGGGTGTGATGGGCCTCGTACACGGTGACCTTGGCGCCCGCCTCGGCGGCGGTGATGGCCGCGGTGAGTCCGGCGAAGCCGCCGCCGACGACGGTGATGCGGTGCATGGCTGGGGGTCTCCCTCGCGCTCGGTTCGGCTTCATCGCCCTCTTCTGTGAGTACGACGGAAGGGGGCCACCGGAATGTGACATCACCGGTGTCCGCGCAGGTCGGAGGGATTGTCAGTGGCGGGGTGCAGCATGGGGGGCATGGCGAGGAGAGCGACGGGTGAGAGTGGCGGGCCGGGCGGGGGCGCGGTGAAGGCGGTGAGACGGCCAGAGCTGCGGCTGCCGCCGCTGGAGCCGTTCCGGGACGGGGAGTTGGAGCCGGACGGGGACTACGACAGCCTGGAGTTCCGCGAGAAGGACCTCTCCGGGCACGACGGCGGCGGGGCCCGTTTCATGGACTGTGCGCTGAAGGGCTGCGTCCTGGACGAGACGCGGCTGCATCACGCCCGGATCCTCGACTCGCTCCTCTCCGGGCCCCGGGGTGTCGGCACCGACCTCGCCGAGGCGACCCTGCGCGACGTGGAGCTTCTCGACGCCCGGCTGGGCGGGGTGCAGTTGCACGGTTCCGTGCTGGAGCGGGTCGTGATCCGCGGCGGCAAGATCGACTACCTGAACATGCGCAAGGCCAGGCTCAGGGACGTCGTCTTCGAGAGCTGCGTCCTGGTCGAGCCGGACTTCGGCGGAGCCCGGCTGGAGCGGGTGGAGTTCGTCGACTGCGCGGTGAAGGGAGTGGACCTCACCGGGGCGACGCTGGCGGACGTGGATCTGCGCGGGGTCGCGGAGCTGGAGATCGCGCGAGGCGTGGACCGGCTCGCCGGGGCCGTGATCAGTTCCGGCCAACTACTGGATCTGGCACCGGTGCTGGCGGCCCAGCTGGGGGTCCGGGTGGAGGGCTGACGGCCGTCCGGCGGAGTGCCAGGTCACGTCACCCGGGGATAGCGGGCCTGGAGTGTCCAGATCGCCGGGTTCTCGCCCAGGTCCTCGTGCAGGTCGATCAGGTCGGCGAGCAGGTCGTGCAGGAAGTCGCGGGCCTCGCGGCGCAGTTCCGCGTGGGCGAAGGACAGCGGGGCCTCCTCGGCCGGCATCCAGTCCGCCTCGATGTCCACCCAGCCGAAGCGGCGCTCGAAGAGCATGCGGTCGGTCGACTCGGTGAAGTCGAGTTCCGCGTGCTGGGGGCGGGAGGCGCGGGAGCCCGCCGGGTCCCGGTCCAGCCGCTCGACGATGTCGCACAGGGCCCAGGCGAAGTCGAGCACCGGCACCCATCCCCAGGCCGTGGACAGCTCCCGGTCCGCCTTGGTGTCGGCCAGGTACACGTCCCCGCAGAACAGGTCGTGGCGCAGCGCGTGGACGTCCGCGCGGCGGTAGTCCGTCTGCGGGGGGTCCGGGAAGCGGTTGGAGAGGGCGTAGCCGATGTCGAGCACGGAGGTGATGGTGTCACGCCCGCACTCGTAGGATCACTGGCGTGTCCCGTTCCGCGCCTGTTGTCCCGGCCCGTCCGACCGCACGGCTCCCGTCGCCCGGCCGGCCGGTCCCGGCCGCACGGATCTCCCGGGCCCTCGCCTGCGGCCTGCTCGTCCTCGCCCTCACGGCGTGCGGCGGGGTGCACGGCACCCCGGGCGGTTCCGGCGTGCGCGACCCGTACTTCCCCAAGGCGGGCAACGACGGCTACGACGTCACCCACTACGGCCTCGACCTCGCCTACGATCCCGGCGAGCGCCACCTCAGCGGCACCGCCGAGATCACCGCACGCGCCGAGAAGGACCTGTCCGCCTTCGACCTCGACCTGAAGGGGATGGACGTCGAGAAGGTGTCGGTGCAGGGCAGGGCCGCCCGCTGGAGCCGCAACGGCCAGGAACTGGTCGTCCGGCCGCACGACGACCTCGACCAGGGCGAGACCTTCCGGGTCACCGTCCGCTACTCCGGAACCCCGCAGACCATCACCGACCCCGACGGTTCGCAGGAGGGCTGGCTGCCGACCGACACCGGCGCGCTCGCCCTCGGGGAGCCGACGGGGTCCATGGTGTGGTTCCCCGGCAACCACCACCCCTCGGACAAGGCCTCGTACGACATCTCGGTCACCGTGCCCAAGGGGCTGGAGGCCGTGTCGAACGGCGAGCTCGCCGGGCGGACCACCCGCGGGGGCCGTACGACCTTCCGCTGGCGCACGGCCGAACCCATGGCCGGCTATGTCGCGACCCTCGCCATCGGCGACTACGACCTCGCCCGCTCCACGGTCACCACGACCGAGGAGAACCTGACCGTCCACACCGCCGTCGCCCCCGACCAGACCGGTCCCGCGCGCAAGGTGCTGGCGCGGATCCCCGAGATCATGGAGTGGGCGGAGTACAACTTCGGCCCCTACCCCTTCTCCTCCACGGGAGCGATCGTCGCGGGCGAGGGCGACGCCGAGTACGCCCTGGAGACCCAGAACCGGCCCGTCTTCCCGGGCGCCCCCGGCACCGGACTCCTCGTCCACGAGCTCGCCCACCAGTGGTTCGGCAACTCCGTGACCCCGAAGAGCTGGCGGGACATGTGGCTGAACGAGGGCTTCGCGACCTACGCGGAGTGGCTGTGGGAGGAGGACAACGACGGCGACTCCGCCCAGGAGACCTTCGACGCCCTCTACGAACACGGCGAGGACGAGCACGAGGACCTCTGGGACTTCCCGCCGGCCGAGCCCACCGGCGCCGCCCACGTCTCCGATTCGCCCGTCTACGAACGCGGCGCGATGGTCCTGCACAAGATCCGCCAGAAGGTCGGCGACGACACCTTCTACGACATCGTCCAGGGCTGGGCCACCACCCGCCGCCATGGCAACGCGGACACCGCCGACTTCACGTCCTACGTGGAGAAGAAGGCCCCGGACGAGGACTTCACGGCCGTCTGGGAGGACTGGCTGTACGGCGACGGCCGGCCCGAGCACCCGTGACGACGGCTACGCGGGCTCCTCGGCGCCGCTGCCCGATGGATCGGTGAGCTGCTTCTGAAGGACCGTGCAGGGGCGGTCGAGTTCGCGGTCGCGGCCGTGCGCGATGGTGTCGTAGCCGAGGGCCGTCCAGAAGGCGAGGGCGCTGGGGTTGTTGTCGAGGACGGCCAGGCGTACGGCCGTGCGGCCCGCCGCGCGGAAACGGTCCTCCACGAGGGCGGCCAGCCGCCGGCCGTATCCCTTGCCGTGCTCCGTCGCGTCCACCATCAGCAGTCCGATCCACGGGTCAGGGTCGACCGGGTCCGGGTGCTGGGCCAGGGTGATGGCGATGCCGACCAGGCGGCCCTCGCTGCGGGCCAGCAGCACCTCCGCCCCGGGCACCGCCGACTCGTCGGCCAGCGCGGTGGCCACCTGCTCCGGACGGACGTCGTCGGGGTCCGGGAAGTCGCCGCTGAGCGCGTGGAATTCGCGGTTGGAGGCGTAGAGGGCGGTGAGTTCGGTGAGGACCGGGGCCGGGATGTCGTGGTCCGGGGTGAGGGGGAGGGGGTCGAGGATCATCCGGGCAACTTATCGAAGAGCTGCGCGGGGTGGACCGTGGCGGGTGGCCCGGCAGGCCGTGCAAGGCCGGATCTCCCGGCTCGCGGTGTGGCGCCGGAACCCCTCGGTTCGTCGGACAACGCCGGAACCCCCGGCCGGAGCCGGGGGTTCCAGGGTGGTGCGGGGTGCTCAGACGTTCACGCCGAAGTCCTGGGCGATGCCGACCAGGCCCGAGGCGTAGCCCTGGCCGACCGCGCGGAACTTCCACTCGGCGCCGTTGCGGTACAGCTCGCCGAAGACCATCGCGGTCTCGGTGGCCGCGTCCTCGGAGAGGTCGTAGCGGGCGATCTCGGCGCCGCCGGCCTGGTTGACGATGCGGATGTACGCGTTGCGGACCTGGCCGAAGTTCTGCGAGCGGTTCTCCGCGTCGTAGATCGAGACCGGGAAGACGATCTTGTCGATGTCGGCCGGGAGGCCGGCGAGGTTGACGTTGATCGCCTCGTCGTCGCCGGCGCCCTCGCCGGTGCGGTTGTCACCGGTGTGGACGATCGTGCTGTCCGGCGTCTGCTTGTTGTTGAAGAAGACGAAGTGGGCGTCCGAGTAGACCTTGCCCGTGGGGTTGACCGCGATCGCCGAGGCGTCGAGGTCGAAGTCCGTGCCGGTGGTGGTGCGGACGTCCCAGCCGAGGCCCACGGTGACGGCGGTCAGGCCCGGAGCCTCCTTGGTGAGCGAGACGTTGCCACCCTTGGACAGGCTTACAGCCATTGTTGGGAGTCCCTTCCCTCGTTGCGGTACGGCTAGAAGCTACAGCTACCCCTAGGAACGCGGAGAGGGGTACCTCAGGTTCCAGGTGTCTTTACTTTCTTTGCCAAAGAGCACCCGTAGGGGAGACACGGGATATTCGCGTGACGTGGACCGGACGGACGCGCGACCATGGACGGCATGTCCGGTCCCTACGTCATCCGTGGCTCCGTCTCGCTGCCCGAGGCCGAGCTCATGTGGCGTTTCTCCAGATCGAGCGGGCCGGGTGGCCAGCACGTCAACACCAGTGACTCAAGGGTGGAGCTGAGCTTCGACCTCGCGAAGACCGAGGCGCTGCCCCAGGTGTGGAAGGCGCGGGCGCTGGAGCGGCTGGCCGGAAAACTCGTAGACGGTGTCCTGACCGTGCGCGCCTCCGAGCACCGCTCCCAGTGGCGCAACCGCGAGACCGCCGCCGTACGCCTCGCCGCGCTGCTCGCCGAGGCGAGCGCCCCGCCGCCCAAGCCGCGCCGGCCGACCCGCATCCCCCGCGGCATCAACGAGCGCCGGCTGAGGGAGAAGAAGCAGCGCTCCGACACCAAGCGAGGGCGCTCCGGGCGGGACTGGGGGTAGGCGCCGGGGCCGGGAGTCACATTCCGGCCGCGTGATCCGTCAACGCAGTGACGACGGACGGAACGCGACGAGAGGCTGCCGCTGATGAGCGCCGATGGCACTGGCACCGACGACACCGACTTCCTCGCCCGGCGCTTCGAGGCGCACCGCGGCCATCTGCGGGCCGTGGCGCACCGCATGCTCGGGTCGACGGCCGAGGCCGAGGACGCGGTGCAGGAGGCGTGGTTCCGGATGAGCCGGTCCGACACCAGCCGGGTCGACAACCTCGGCGGCTGGCTGACGACCGTCGTCGGCCGGGTCTGTCTCGACATGCTCCGCTCCCGCAAGTCCCGCGCGGAGGAGCCCCTGGAGACCGCGGCGGCACCACCCGCAGGCCCGGCCGAGGGCTCCGCCGGGGCCCTGCCACGGCCGGCCGACCCCGAGCAGGACGCGCTCCTCGCGGACTCGGTGGGCGTCGCCCTGCTCGTCGTACTGGACACCCTCACACCTGCCGAGCGGCTCGCCTTCGTGCTGCACGACCTGTTCGGGGTGCCCTACGAGGAGGTCGCGGCCGTCGTGGACCGTACGCCGGCCGCCGCGCGGCAGCTCGCCAGCCGGGCCCGGCGCCGGGTGCGGGGCGCCGAGGTGCCCGAGCACGACCGGGCCCTTCGGCGCCGGCAGTGGGAGCTCGTCGACGCCTTCCTCGCCGCCGCGCGCGAGGGCGACTTCGAGGGACTGCTCGACGTCCTCGACCCGGATGTCGTCGCCCGCTCCGAGGCCGGGGTGACGACCGGCGCGGCGGCGGTGGCGCGGGGCGCCTCGACGTTCGGGTCGGCCGCTCTGGGCGCGCGGCCCGCCGTCATCGCCCGGCACGCGCTCGTGGACGGCGCGCCCGGCTCCGTGGTGCTGGTCGGCGGGCGGGTGGACCGGGCCCTGCGGTTTGCGTTCGTACGGGACCGGATCGCCGTGATCGACATCGTGACGGATCCGGCGCGGGTGGCCCGGCTGGACATCGAGTCGGTCTAGCGCCGGCCCGGCGGGGCGGGACGCCCGAGGGGGCCGGCTCCCGCCCCGCCTACAGCTCCAGCACGCCGACCGTCTGGCCGCCCGAGGTCTCCCCGGTGGGCCGGAAGCCCAGTTGCGTGTAGAAGCCCTCCGGGCCGTCGGGGCCGGGGTGCCAGGTGACGTGGAGCTCGGTGGCGCCCCGTCGGCGCAGCTCCGTGGCCACGGACTCGACGGCGAAGCGGCCGTAGCCCCGGCCCTGCTCCGCGGCGGCGATGTTCAGCCGCCACAGGCCGGAGCGGCGCAGGCTGCCGTCGCCGCGCCAGTCGATGTCGAGGAAGGCCATCAGGAAGCCGACCGGGCGGTCGCCGGCGACGATGAGACGGGGCCAGGCGACGCCCTCGGGATGGACGTATGCCTCGGCGAGGGACTCCACGACGGGGGAGACCGCGTGTTCCTGGTCGGGCCGGACCCGTATGCCCGTGGCGGCTTCGAAATTTCCAGGTGTGATCTTTTCGAGGCGGGGTGCGGAAGTCGTCGGCGTCATCCCGGCACGCTATGCCGGGCGGTCAGTCGTCGGCCACGGGAATTCGACCGCCGTATCCGCGGCGGAGATCATCCCAAGTGCCGGTAACGGCCCCGGAAATAGGTCAGCGGGCGTCCGTCCGCACTCGGCAGCGAGGCCGACAGGACGCGTCCGATCACCAGGGTGTGGTCGCCGGCCGTCACCCGCTGCTCGGTGCGGCACTCCAGGGTGGCGAGGGCGCCGCCCACCAGAGGGGCGCCGGTCTCCTTGCCGCGGACGTAGGGGATGTCGGCGAACAGCAGGCGGTCGCTGACCCGGCCCTTCATCGCGAAGCGTCCGGCGATGTGGCGCTGGCTCTCGGCGAGGACCGAGACCCCCCACAGCGGCTGCTCGTCGAGCAGCTCGTCCATCCGGGCCCCCGTACGCAGGCTGACCAGCACCAATGGCGGATCCAGGGACACCGACACGAACGCCGTCGCGGTCATGCCGACGTCCTCGCCGGGCGGCGCGTGCGGATCGTCGGGGTCCAGCGGCGGCTCCAGCGCGGTCACCAGGACCACGCCCGCGGCCAGCCGCGACATCGCGGCAAGGAACTCGTCGTCGCTCACTCCCTCAGCATGCCCAAAGGGGCTGCGGGAGGCGGGGAGGACTGCGGTCACGGGCTGCGCGGGGGAAGAAGTGTTCGGCACGCCGGAAACGCTAATGTCGGTCCCGCACGCCCCGCATCGGGCCTGCGCCCGAGAACGGACCTAGGACTCCCGACGGAGTCGCGCGGAACTGTTCGCGGCCGTTTCGTGCCATCTCCACGGGCATGCCAACTTTGCGTTCCGTAAACACACAGGAAAAACGCAGAAACACCGCTCAATTGTTCACGTTTAGCTGTGACTTGAGTCACAAGAGCCATTAATTGTTGACCCTGTGTACCGAGTGAGCAGCGCGCTGTGATTCAGTGGCGGGGACTAGCAAGGGACGTTACGCCGAAGCAGAACCCTTGATTCGCTGCGAGGTCTCGGGGGGAGGGCGAGCATGGAGACCGAGTCGGAGCCGTACGTCCGTCTTGCGACCCTGCGGCAGCTGCACCAGGTCATGGCGGACATGAACACGGCCCGCAGCCTGGCGGACACGCTCCAGACCGTGGCCGACGGCGTCGTCAACGGCCTCGGCTACGAGCTCGCGTGCGTCAACCTCGTACGCCCCGACGGCGATCTCGTCGTCGCCGCCTTCGCCGGCAACCCCGCCGCCGAGGCCCTCATCACCGGCCGGGTCGGCTCGCGCGAGTCGTGGGAGCGCCGGCTGAGCATGGGCCAGCACTGGGGCGACCTGGTGTTCATACCGCACACCGAGGGCTGGATCCTCGACGACGACGACGTCCCGCAGTGGTACACCGACGGGCCCGCCCCCCGTTTCGAGGACGAGTGGCACCCCTCGGACCGCCTGTTCGCGCCGATGTACACGCCCGGTGTGCAGGGCGGCGCGTGCGGCGAACTGATCGGCGTCCTGTCCGTGGACCGGCCGCGCAACGGCCGGCTGCCGGGCGCGTGGGGGCGCGAGGCGCTCCAGATGTACGCCTTCCAGGCAGCCATCGCGATCAGCAACGCACGTCTACGCGCGAATATGCAGCGGGCACTGGTCAGGCTGGAGCGCGAGCAGCAGGCCCTGCGCGCGAGCGAGGAGAGCTTCCGGCAGGCCTTCGAGTACGCCCCCTCCGGCATGGCCATCGCCGAGATGGGCGGCGACCAGCACGGTCGCATCCTGCGCACCAACGACGCGCTGTGCCGTCTCCTCGGCCGCCCCGCCTCCGCGATGCGCCGCTACTCCTTCTCCGACCTCGTCCACCCCGAGGACATCGGCACGCTGCTGCGGACGTCCGCCGAGGGCGGGCGCGCGGAGCTCAGGCTGGGGCGCCGGGACGGTTCGTACGTCTGGGTGTCGCTGCGCAACAGCGTCGTCGCGGACGCCGCCGACGGGCCCCGCTTCCTGCTGACCCACGTCGAGGACATCGAGGAGCGCAAGCGCCGCGAGCTCCAGCTCGCCCACCGCGCCTCGCACGACTCGCTCACCGGACTGCCGAACTCCGCCGAGCTGCGGGCGCGCCTGGCGGCGCGGCTGTGCCGGCGTCCCACGCACGCGGGTGCCCTGGAGTCCATGGACGCCGCCTACGGCCACCCCGCCGTCTTCGACGCCAACGGCCACGGCTTCGACTTCCCCGGTGTGGCGGCGCTGGACGCCTACGACCACCATGTGCACATCGTCTCCCCGGACGAGGCCGAGCGCGACGACGGCACCAAGGGGCTCGCGGTGCTCTTCTGCGACCTCGACGGCTTCAAGTCGATCAACGACCGGTTCGGGCACAACGCGGGTGACGCGGTTCTCATCGAGGTCGCCCGGCGGCTGACCCGGCAGGTCCGCGACGGCGACACCGTCGCCCGGCTCGGCGGCGACGAGTTCGTGATCCTCGCCGACGGGCTCGGCCGCGCCGACGCCCAGGACCTCGCCGTCCGGCTGCGCGGTGAGATCATCCAGCCGATCCGGGCCGAGGGCCGTGCCGTGCGGGTCGGGGCCAGCTTCGGCATCGGGTGGGCACACTGCGGGATGACCGCGGACGAAGTGTTGAAGTCCGCTGACGAGCGGATGTACGTAGAGAAACGATCTCGTCCCAAACAACACAGACGCGCGGGATGAATCCCAGGTCAGCGAGCTGATGCGGTCCGAGTCACCCGTTTGGGCCATCAGGAGCGGGTAGGCTCGCCCTTCTGACCGCCCCATCGCAACGCCCGCACCTGGTGAGGAGTACCAAGGGATGACGTCCGGCAACAACGGCGCCAGCACGCCCGAGGACGACGACCCGTTCGGCTACCTCTACGCCGACGGCCAGGCCAACGGAGCCCAGCCGCCGTCCGGTGGCTACGGCTACCCGAACGCCGTCAACCGGGTGCGTGCCGTCGGCCAGCGCCAGTACGGCCAGCAGCCGACCGCGGCGGCCCCCCAGATACCGCAGCAGCAGGGCGCCTACGGTCAGCCGAACGCGCACTACGCCGCGCCGGAGACACACCCCGGCGGGGCGACCACGGTCCAGCAGCAGCCGTCGTACGGCGGCGGGCGCGGCCGGGGCCCGAACACCAAGGGCCTCCTCATCGGCGCGATCGCGGTCGTCGCGGCGGTCGTCATCGGCATCAGCGTGGCGATGCTGGGAGGTGACGACGACAAGGACAAGAAGGACGACGCGGCACAGCCGACGCCGACGCAGTCCCAGCAGAGCAGCGCGCCGAGCCCGTCGAACAGCAACAGCGCCGCCGCCGAGGACGACCTGCCGACGATCGACGCCAAGGCCCTGGCTCTCGCCGGCGGTGCCGCCACCGCGTCCGACATCAAGGGCGCCCAGGCGGACGGCGGCGTCTATGTCACCGGCTTCAACCAGGTCGGCTCCTCGGTCTCCTGGTCCGTGAGCGACATCCCGAAGAGCGGCAAGTACACCGTCTACGTCGGCTACAGCGTCCCGGGCAAGGACCAGAACGCCACCCTGACGGTCAACGGCACGCCGTCCACCGCGCCGGTCAACTTCAAGAACTACGCCAACGGCCCCGAGGGCGACTACGAGAAGGGCTGGACGAAGACCTACAACTACGTCCAGCTCAACAAGGGCTCGAACACGATCAAGGTGTCCTGCGAGCAGGGCAACCAGTGCGACGCCCTCATCGACCAGATGTGGCTGGTCAAGGGCTGGGTCAAGTCCTAGTCACGCGGCGGTGACGTCCGCGGTCACCGCCACCCGGCTCAGGAACTCCTCGTAGGTCGCGCGGTCGAACTCGCCCGCCGCCGGGGACACGACGGTCGCCGCCGACAGGGCTGTCGCCCGGGTCAGCCGATCGGGCCAGGGGAGTTTCTCCACCAGCCCCGACAGCAGGCCCGCCACCGCCGCGTCGCCCGCGCCCGTAGGGTTGCCGTGCAGGCGGGTGGGCGGGGCGGCCTGCCAGCGGCCCTCGGGGGTGACGGCCAGGAGGCCGGCCTCGCCGAGGGACGCGACGACCGCTCGGGCGCCGCGCCTGCGGGCGTCCTGCGTGGCGCGCGACGGCTCGTGGGAGCCGGTCAGTTCGGCCAGCTCATCGGCGTTGGACTTGATGATGTCCGGGCGGGCGGCGACACCCCGGCGCAGTGCCTCGCCGCTGGTGTCCAGCAGGACGGGTACCTCGGCCGCCTTCGCGGACCGGACCAGACCGGCGTACGCACCCACCGGCACACCCGGCGGCAGGCTGCCGCACAGGGCCACCACGGAGGCCGACGCCAGCAGGTCGTCGTACGCCTCCTGGAAGGCGGACCACTCGGCGGGCGTGACCGTCGGGCCCGGCTCGTTGAGCTGGGTCGTGTCGCCGGTGCGCTCGTCGACCACGGCGATGGTGCGCCGGGTCGCGCCGGAGACCGGCAGCAGGGCGTCCACCACGCCGGGGACGCCGGTGAGCCGCTCCTGGACCACCCGGCCCGTCGCGCCGCCGGTGAAGCCCGTGACCGTCACCTCGTGTCCGAGGGCCGCCAGCACCCGGGCCACGTTCAGGCCCTTGCCGCCGGGGTGCTCGGTCACCTCGGAGACCCGGTGGGAGGCGTGGGGCCGCAGCGCCCGGACGCGATAGGTGATGTCGAGAGCGGTGTTCAACGTGACCGTGAGAATCACCTGTACTCGACCTCCCCCGAAGAGTTCGGCATGCGTGTGCCGTCCGTCCGCCGGTTGTTCGCTCCGGCAGATGCCGATCATGCCAAACGGGCGGCAGTCGTCCCAGTCTCGCAGGACAACCACCGCCCCCAACAGGCGGACACATCACCCCAGTTGCGGCTCAACCACCCATTCGCCCCGCCGCATCACGCCCTTGAGGTCGAAGTCGGAGTCCACGACGACCAGGTCGGCGTCCTTGCCGGGCTCCAGGGAGCCGATGCGGTCGTAGCGGCCGAGGAGGCGGGCGGGGTTCGCCGACAGGGCCGCCACCGCGTCCTCGATCGGCAGCCGGTCGACCGTCACCGCCCGCTTGAAGGCGCGGTCCAGGGTGAGGGTCGAGCCCGCGATCGAGCCGCCCTCGACCAGACGGGCCACCCCGTCGGCGACCTCGACCTCCAGCGGGCCGAGCATGTAGCGGCCGTCGCCGAAGCCGGCCGCGTCCATCGCGTCCGTGATGAACGCGACCCGGTCGGCGCCCGCGTGATGGAACGCCAGCTGCAGGGACGCCGGGTGCAGGTGCGTGCCGTCGTCGATCAGCTCGACCGTGACGCGCTCGTCCTCCAGCAGGGCGGCGATCGGGCCCGGCTCGCGGTGGCCGAGCGGCGGCATCGCGTTGAAGAGGTGGGTGGCGACCGTCGCGCCCGCCTCGATCGCCTCCACCGTCTGCTCGTAGCTGGCGTCCGTGTGCCCGATCGCCGCGATGACGCCGCGCTCGGCGAGGAGACGTACGGAGTCGATGCCGCCCGGCAGTTCGGTGGCGAGGGTGACCATCGTCGCGTGGCCGCGGGCCGCGTCGACCAGCCTGCGCACGTCCGCCGGGTCCGGGTCGCGCAGCAGCTCCTCGGAGTGCGCGCCCTTGCGGCACGGGGAGATGAACGGCCCCTCGAAGTGGATGCCCGCGATGTCGCCCTGCTCGGCCAGCTCGGCCAGCAGGCCCGCGCGCCGGGCGAGGAAGTCCATGTCGCCGGTGACGGTGGAGGCGACCAGGGTGGTGGTGCCGTGCAGGCGGTGGGTGTGGATGCCCCGCAGCACCTCCTCGGGGGTGCCCGAGGTGAAGGAGGCGCCGCCGCCGCCGTGGTTGTGGATGTCGATAAAGCCCGGCAGGAGCCAGTGGCCGCTCACGTCGATGTGGTGAGCGTTCTCCGGGGCCGCGCCGGCGATGCGCGTGCCGTCGACGATCAGCCGGCCCTGTTCCAGGGTTCCCGTCGGCGTGACCACGTTGGCGCCGGACAGGACGAGGGGTGCCTTGTCGGTTGCGGGGTGCGGGCGTTCCGTGGCTTGTCGCGCAGTTCCCCGCGCCCCCAGGTCGGCTGTCATCAGGGAGTTACCTCCGTACGGTCGGTTCGGTCGAGGAGATCCCAGGCCAGGAGCCCGGCGCCGAGGCATCCCGCCGTGTCGCCCAGGGCCGCGGGGACGATGGACGGCAGCTTCTGGAAAGTGACCCGCTGCCGGACCGCGTCCCGCAGTGGTGTGAACAAGGTTTCCCCCGCCTCGGCGAGGCCGCCACCGATGATCAGGGTGCGGGGGTCCAGCAGGGTGAGAGCGGTGACCAGGCCGTCGGCGAGGGCGTCCACGGCCTCCTGCCAGATCCGTACGGCGTTCGGGTCCCCGGACGCGACGGCCTTGGCGCAGTCCGCGGCGTCCGCCTCCGGGTCCCCGCAGGCCGCGGCCCACGCCTCGCTCACGGCCGCGGCGGACGCGAACCGCTCCAGGCAGCCGCGCTGTCCGCACGGGCAGGGGGCGCCGCCCGGCCGTACGACGATGTGGCCGATCTCGCCCGCGAAGCCGTGGGCGCCCGCCTCCACCCGGCCGTCGATGCCGATGGCGCCGGCGATCCCGGTGCCCAGCGGCACGAAGAGAAAGCGGTCGGCGCCCCGGCCCGCGCCGATCCGGCCCTCGGCGAGACCGCCGGTGCGCACGTCGTGGCCGAGGGCGACGGGGACCCCGCCGAGCCGCTCGGACATGAGCCGGCGCAGGGGTACGTCCCGCCAGCCCAGGTTGGCCGCGTAGGCGGCGATGCCGTGCTCCTCGTCGACGATGCCGGGGACGGCGACGCCGACGGCGGCCGCGGGCTCGCCGAAGCGCTCCTCGCCGTACCCGCGCAGCTCCGCGGCGAAGTCGAGGATTCCCTCGACGACCGCGTCCGGCCCGCGCTCGCGTCCGGTCGGGCGGCGGGCCTGGTGGAGCAGCTCACCACCCGCGCCCGCCAGGGCGGCCTTCATCCCGGTGCCGCCCACATCGAGGGCGATGACATGTCTCACGGGGGACAGTGTGGCTTGCGCACCCGCGAGAGGTCTAGTCCACTTACGTGGTGTAGACCTGATGGGGGCAATATGTATGACGTTTCGAAAATTTCGAACATGGGCGTGGGGCGGTTTGGCGTGCAGCGGCGTAGTCGTGGTCGTAGGCGTACGGGAGCGATGGCGGCGGTGTCCGCGCTGGGCCTGACGGCGGCCCTGGGAGGCTGCGGGCTGACCGGCGGCTCGGGCGACGTGACCCTGCGGCTGGTCGCCGCGGACTACGGGGACAGCGAGTCGAACGGCTCCCAGAAGTACTGGGACAAGCTCGTCACGGCCTACGAGGCCGAGCACCCCGGCGTCACGGTCGACGTCACCGTGTACTCCTGGAACGACGTCGACGCCAAGGTCAAGGAGATGGTCGACGCCGGGAAGGCCCCGGACATGGCCCAGATCGGCGCGTACGCCGACTACGCCGCGAAGGGCCTGCTCTACCGGGTCGACGATCTGCTCTCCATCCCCGTACAGGCGGACTTCGGCGCCCAGTTCGCGGACGCGGGCCGGGTGAAGGACGTGCAGTACGGCATCCCGTTCGCCTCCTCCACGCGGCTGCTCTTCTACAACAAGACGCTCTTCGAGAAGGCCGGCATCTCCGCGCCGACCACCTGGAAGGAGCTGGCCGCCGACGCCGAGGCGCTCAAGGCGCAGGGAGTGAGGACGCCGTACGCGCTGCCGCTCGGCGCCGAGGAGGCGCAGGCCGAGACGATGCAGTGGCTGCTCAGCGGCGGGGGCGGCTACACCGACCGAAACCTCGGCACGTACAGCATCGACTCCGCCGAGAACGTCGCCACCTTCGACTGGCTCAAGAACGACCTGGTCGGCAAGGGCCTCACCGGCCCGGTCGCACCCGGCGAACTCAACCGCGCCGACGCCTTCGCCGCCTTCGCGGCCGGTGACGTCGGCATGCTCAACGGCCACCCGACCCTGATGCAGATGGCCAAGAAGAAGGGCGTGAAGTTCGGCATGGTGCCGATGCCCGGCGTCGACGGCCCGAGCAAGGTCTCCATGGGCGTGGCGGACTGGATGATGGCCTTCAAGGAGAACGGCCACGCCGACGAGGTGGGCGACTTCCTCGACTTCGTCTACGACAAGCAGAACGTCCTGGACTTCTCCCGCGAGTACGACCTGCTGCCGGTGACGAACTCCGCGTCCACGGTGATGACCGCGGCCGAGCAGGACGCCGACCTCAAGCCCTTCCTGGAGCAGCTCCCGCTCTCCGAGCTCTACCCGGTCGGCCGCACGTCCTGGGCGGAGGTCAGCGCGGACATCAAGAAGCGCATAGGCAGGACCGTCACCTCCGGCGGCAGCCCCTCGGCGGTCCTCGGCGGGCTCCAGACGACGGCGACGCGGGCCGAGAGCGCCGAGTAGCGGCGGTTGTCGGTGGCGGGGGTTACGGTGCGAGCCATGGACCAGCACCAGGACCCGCCCGAGGCCGCCCTCGCCGAGCGCGAGCGGGCCATCCTCGCTCTGGAACGCCGGGGCTTTCCGGGCCCCGGCGTCAAGGAGCGCGCGATACGCGAGGAACTGGGCCTGGCCCCCGTCCGCTACTACCAGCTGCTGAACGCCCTGCTGGACGACCCGAGGGCCCTGGCCCACGACCCGGTCACGGTGAACCGGCTGCGGCGGGTGCGGGAGGCCCGGCGGGCGGAGCGCTGAGCGAGGGGTGGGCGGCGCCCTCGCTGGATAGGGTCGACGTATGGCCAGTGACAAGAAAAAGGATCTGACCGACCCCGACCCGGCCGGCGCCACGGCCCCTCTGCCCACCCCCGCGACCGCGCGCGGCCGTGACGGGCTCGCCGCGCTCCTCGCGAGGCCCGCGCGGGCACTGATCGCCCTGGACTTCGACGGGACGCTCGCCCCGATCGTGCCGGACCCGGAGCAGGCGCGGGCCCACCCCGACGCCCTCACGGCGCTCACGGCGCTCGCCCCGAAGGTCGCCGCCGTCGCGGTGATCACCGGCCGCCCGGCCGACGTCGCCGTCCGGTACGGCGGCTTCGCCGGGGTCCCCGGCCTTGAGCACCTCGTCGTGCTCGGGCACTACGGCGCCGAGCGCTGGGACGCCGTCAGCGGCGAGGTCACCGCGCCCGACCCGCACCCCGGCGTCGCGGCCGCACGGGCCGAACTCCCCGGCATCCTCGACGCGAACGGCGCCGGAACAGGCACCTGGACCGAGGACAAGGGACACGCCGTCGCCGTCCACACCCGCCGCGCGGCCGATCCCCAGGGCACCTTCGATGCCCTGCGCACCCCCCTCGCCGACCTGGCCGTGCGCAACGGCCTGATCCTCGAACCCGGCCGCATGGTCCTGGAACTGCGCCCGCCCGGCATGGACAAGGGCGTCGCGCTGAGCGAGTACGTACGGGAGCTCGGCGCCGAGTGCGTCCTGTACGCCGGCGACGACCTCGGCGACCTGTCCGCCTATGCCGCCGTCGACAAACTCCGCTCCGACGGCACCCCCGGCCTGCTGGTGTGCAGCGGCAGCGAGGAGGTCACCGAACTGTCGGAACGGGCGGACATCGTGGTGGACGGCCCGGCAGGGGTCGTACGGCTGCTGAAGGCGCTCGCCGACCGGGCCGGCTGACCCGCGGCTGCCTGCCCCGGCGGCTGGGCCCGGCCGGACCGAACGCCCGGTCACGGGTCGGCCGGAGCGAACGCGACCGGGCTGGGGCCGGTTGTCCGTCGCGGGCCGGGTGGCGGGACAGAGCCGGCCGGTCCCGGCCGGCAGGCCGCCCCGCTTCAGTCGGGCTGACCGGGCGCAGACGGGCTCACCGGGCTCCGGCGGGCGGACCCGCCTGTTCCTCCAGTGCGTGCAACTGGTCCAGGAACCACTGGGCGGGCGGCAGCGCGGTCGCGGCGGCCGCCAGGCGCTTCGAGCGCTCCGCCCGCTCCTCCGGCCGCACGGACAGGGCCTCGTGCAGCGCCCGTGCCGTGCCGACCACGTCGTACGGGTTGACGGTGATCGCGTCCTCGCCGAGCTCCTCGTGGGCCCCGGCCTCCCGCGACAGCACCAGCGCGCAGCCCTCGTCGGAGACGACCGGCACCTCCTTGGCGACGAGGTTCATGCCGTCCCGGATGGGGTTGACCAGCGCCACGTCCGCGAGCCGGTAGGCGGCCAGCGAGCGGGCGAAGTCGTCCTTGACGTGCAGCACGACCGGGGTCCAACCCGGCGTGCCGTACTGCGAGTTGACTTCGTCCGCCAGCCGCTGCACCTCGGCCGTGTAGTCCCGGTACACCGCCAGGTCCTGCCGCGAGGGGTAGGCGAAGGCCACGTGCACCACCCGCTCGCGCCACTCGGGGTGGTCGTCGAGCAGCTGCCGGTAGGAGAGCAGACCGCGCACGATGTTCTTGGACAGCTCGGTCCGGTCGACCCGCACGATCGTCCGGCGGGCGGTGCCGTCCGGGGCCGAGCCGATCTCGGCGCGGAGCGCGGTCATCCGCTCCGCCACGTCCGCCCGGTGGGAGCGTTCGCGCAGGAAGTCCGCGTCCGCGCCCAGTCCGTGCACGCCGATCCGCGTGCCCCCGAGCCCGTCGGCGAACCGGGCGCAGCACGCCTCGAACGCGTCCGCCCACCGCCGGGTGAGGAACCCCAGCCGGTCCGCGCCCAGCATCCCGCGCAGCACCTGCCCGGCGATGTCGTCGGGCAGCATCCGGAAGTACTCCGGCGGCGCCCACGGCGTGTGCGAGAAATGGCCGATCCTGAGGTCGGGGCGCAGCTCACGCAGCATCCCCGGCACCAGCGTCAGGTGGTAGTCCTGCACCAGCACCGCCGCCCCCGGCGCCGCCCGCCCGGCCAGCGCCTCGGCGAAGGCGCGGTTGTACGCCTCGTAGGACGCCCACTGCCGGCGGAACTCCGCGTCGAACACCGGCTCCAGGGGCGTCTGGTAGAGCATGTGGTGGACGAACCACAGCACCGAGTTGGCGATGCCGTTGTACGCGTCCGCGTGCACGTCCGCCGGGATGTCCAGCATCAGCACGCCGTCCTCTCCCGCCCGCCGCCCGCCACCACCCTTCTGCGGAGGGGCCTCCGGCCCCGCACCTGCGATTCCGCGCCGCACCGCCTCTCGGTCGCCGTCGGACAGCGCCGAGCACACCCACAGGGCGCCCGCGTCCGGCCCGATCGCCGACAGCCCGGAGACGACTCCGCCGCCCCCGCGCCTGGAGTGCAGCGAGCCGTCGTCCCGCACCTCGTACGAGACCGGGCCGCGGTTCGACGCGACGAGGACCTTGGCAGCACCGTGCGCACCCGGCGCATCCTGCGTGGAAGCCATAAGCCTCAACCTAGCCCGCCCCGGAAACGCTCAAACGTGCGGTTCCGCTCGCTGGAGGGCTCTGGTCCGCCCTGTATACGGCCGGTTTCCGGCGTTTACGCGACCTTCCGCTTCGCGTACTCGGCGATCTCCACCATCGGCGGCCGTTCCTCGGTGTCCACGGAGTACGTACGCGGCTCGAAACCGTCCTCGCCGCGCTCGAACTGGGTCAGCGACGGCCGCACCAGATGCCCGCGGGCCAGCCGCAGCTGCGCCGTGCGGTAGATCGCGGCGGACATCCGGCCGAGCGCCTGCCCGTCCTGGTGCCGGTGCTTGCGCACCCCCACGTCCACCTGGGCCAGCGCGTCCAGCCCCACCAGGTGCAGCGCGTCGACCAGCATGCCCAGCTCGACGCCGTACCCGACCGGGAACGGGAGCTGTTCCAGCAGGCTGCGGCGGGCCGCGTACTCGCCGCCGAGCGGCTGCACGAAGCCGGCGAGCTGCGGCCAGTGCATGTTGAGCAGCGGGCGTGCCATCAGCTCGGTGACCCGGCCGCCCTGCCCGGCCGCACCCCCCAGCGGACGGTCGTACATCGCCTTGACCAGGTCCACGCCGGGGTCGGTGAGCAGCGGGCCGACGATCCCGGAGACGAAGTCGGAGGAGAACTCCTTCAGGTCGGCGTCGATGAAGCAGACGATGTCGCCGCTCGTCACGAGCAGGGAGCGCCACAGGACCTCGCCCTTGCCGGGCACGGTGGGGACGCGCGGCAGGATGTCGTCGCGGTGCACCACCCGGGCGCCCGCCGCGGCGGCCACCTCGGAGGTGCGGTCGGTGGAGCCGGAGTCGACGACCACGATCTCGTCGACCAGCGGGACCTGCCGGACGAGGTCATGGGCGATGATCGAGACGATCTCGCCGACCGTCTCCTCCTCGTTGAGCGCGGGCAGCACGACGGACACCGACTGGCCCGTGCGCTGTTTGGCGGCCAGGATGTGATGCAGCGGGCGGTCGGCAACGGACCAGGAGCGGCTGCTCAGCCAGCGCTCTGCTTCTTCCAGCACGGTCGGCGGCTCCTCACTGTCGGGAGGTCTGTGATCCATCTCGCGGATCGGACGGCTATCTCAACTGTCCTGGCGTTCGGTTACAGTCTTGAACAACGCGGATGACCATCGCATGTCCGAGGTCGGCCGTCGTCCACAACCGAATACCGCTCATCCAGAGGGGCAGAGGGATACGGCCCGATGAAGCCCCGGCAACCCTCCAGTCGGTTCTCGTAGATCAGCGTCGATCGTCACGGCTGATCGTCTCCGCGAGGCTCCCGGCTAGGGAAGGTGCCAAATCCGTCTCACGGCGAGATGCGTCGTGAGGAAGATGAGGAGAAAGGGCCTCGCCTCACATGGCTGCGCAGACTGTTGCAAGCACCACCGAATCCACCGTAGACCTCGGCCCCGCCGCGGCGCTCTCCTGCCGCGAGTGCGGTCACCGGGTACCGCTCGGCCCGGTCTTCGCGTGCGAGGAGTGTTTCGGCCCGCTGGAGATCGCCTACGACTTCTCGGCCCACGACGCCGAGGAGCTCCGCAAGCGGATCGAAGCGGGCCCCGCGAACATCTGGCGCTACGCGCCACTGTTGCCCGTCCCGGCCGACGTCGCCGACAAGCCGAACCTCAACCCCGGCTGGACCAAGCTCGTCAAGGCCGACCACCTGGCGAACGAACTCGGCGTCGACGCCGGCAAGCTGTTCGTCAAGGACGACTCCGGCAACCCGACGCACTCCTTCAAGGACCGCGTCGTCGCCCAGGCCCTGGAGGCCGCCCGCGCCTTCGGTTTCACCACGCTCTCCTGCTCCTCCACCGGCAACCTGGCCGGCGCGGTGGGTGCCGCGGCCGCCCGTGCCGGCTTCCGCTCGTGCGTGTTCATCCCGCACGACCTGGAGCAGGGCAAGGTCGTCATGGCCGCGATCTACGGCGGCGAGCTCGTCGGCATCGAGGGCAACTACGACGACGTGAACCGTTTCTGCTCCGAGCTGATCGGCGACCCGGCCGGCGAGGGCTGGGGCTTCGTCAACGTCAACCTGCGGCCCTACTACGCCGAGGGCTCCAAGACCCTGGCGTACGAGATCTGCGAGCAGCTCGGCTGGCGGCTCCCGGACCAGTTGGTCGTCCCGATCGCGTCCGGCTCGCAGCTCACGAAGATCGACAAGGGGCTCCAGGAGCTGATCAGGCTCGGGCTCGTCGAGGACAAGCCGTACAAGATCTTCGGTGCGCAGGCCGAGGGCTGCTCGCCGGTGTCGACCGCGTTCAAGGCCGGCCACGACGTGGTCCGTCCGCAGAAGCCGAACACCATCGCCAAGTCGCTGGCCATCGGCAACCCGGCCGACGGGCCGTACGTCCTCGACATCGCGCGCCGCACCGGCGGGTTCGTGGAGGATGTGACGGACGAGCAGGTCGTCGAGGCGATCAAGATCCTCGCCCGGACCGAGGGCATCTTCGCGGAGACCGCCGGCGGTGTGACCGTGGGCGTGACGAAGAAGCTGATCGAGAACGGCGTCCTCGACCCCACCAGGACCACCGTCGTGCTGAACACCGGCGACGGCCTCAAGACGCTGGACGCGGTGGCCGGCACGGGGCTCACTGCGACAATCCGCCCCAACCTGGACTCGTTCCGCGAGGCCGGCCTCGCCTAGTCGTTTTTCGTCCGCGGGCCGGTGGGGGCTGGTCGCGCCCACGCGGCGGCAGCCGCAGATCGAACACGGCCCCGCGCCCCTGGGCCCGTACACCTGACCGGAGGTTTCATCGTGAGCGTCAACGTCCGCATCCCGACCATCCTGCGCACCTACACCGGCGGGCAGGCCGAGGTCGCCGCCGAAGGTGCCACCCTCGGCGAGGTCATCGCCGACCTGGAGAAGAACCACACCGGGATCGCCGCCCGGGTGCTCGACGACCAGGGCAAGCTGCGCCGGTTCGTCAACGTCTACGTCAACGACGACGACGTGCGTTTCGAGCAGGGCCTGGAGACGGCGACCCCGGACGGTGCGGGCGTTTCCATCATCCCGGCCGTCGCCGGCGGCTGACCGAATGACCGATCATTACCATCGGTAACCCAGGTTACTGAGAGTTCATCGAATTGCCTCCTCCGTGAGAGAAGCGGAGGGGGCAATTCTGTGTGGTTGAGCGAGGTACAGTTGGGGAACGTGCCGCCGGTCTCCGAGTCGGTTGCCTTGAATTTCTGCCGTAAGCCCGACAAGAAGTAGCCAAAGTGTGCGGGGTTTTTGCGGCTTTTGTTCCGTATGCCGGGTCCGACTTGACCTGAAGTCAGCGGAATTGTCCCCACATTCCCGACCGGGCGTGCCCGGATTTCTCGTCCGATTGACCTGTTGCAGACGGCAGTTGGGCAGATACATTCAGCCGCGGTCGACGCGTTCCGGCGCACGCCCCCGACCGATGGGGGGTGAGGTCTGACCCGGATCCGCGAAGTGTGGATCTGTGCAAGGGCCAGTAATAGGGGAGTTAGGCATGGCTCAGGGCACCGTCAAGTGGTTCAACGCGGAGAAGGGGTACGGCTTCATCGCGGTCGACGGTGGTGCGGATGTTTTCGTCCACTACAGCGCGATCCAGATGGACGGGTACCGCACCCTGGAAGAGGGCCAGCGGGTCGATTTCGAGATCTCGCAGGGTCAGAAGGGGCCGCAGGCGGACATGGTCCGACTGGCGACCGGCTGAAGCACGCGTCGACTAACAGCAGCGACGTACTTCTTCGAAGGGCCCGCACCTCCCGGGGTGCGGGCCCTTCGTCGCGTTCGCGCCCCGTTCGCGCCCTGTTCGCCCCGGCGGAGCGCCCCGCCCGATCCCCGGGAGCCGCTTGCGCCCGCCCGTCACCCGACCACCGCCCCTCAACGAGCGCCCGCTTCGCGAGCGCGCCTTGCACTCTCCTGGGTCGAGTGCTAATCATTGCGTTAGCACTCTGAAGGTGAGAGTGACAAAGAAGGACCGGGTCGGTGAGGCCCGCAGGCCAGGTGGGGCAAGGAACCACGAGGCATGTGAGCCGTCCGTCGCGGGCGCGGGCGCGGTCCGAAGGAATCACCCCCAGTCCTGGAGGGACCACTTCACATGGCCAAGATCATCGCGTTCGACGAGGAGGCGCGGCGCGGCCTCGAGCGCGGCATGAACCAGCTCGCGGACGCCGTGAAGGTGACGCTCGGCCCCAAGGGCCGCAACGTCGTCCTCGAGAAGAAGTGGGGCGCCCCCACGATCACCAACGATGGTGTCTCCATCGCCAAGGAGATCGAGCTCGAGGACCCGTACGAGAAGATCGGCGCCGAGCTGGTCAAGGAAGTCGCCAAGAAGACGGACGACGTCGCCGGTGACGGTACGACCACCGCGACCGTTCTCGCCCAGGCCCTGGTCAAGGAGGGTCTGCGCAACGTAGCCGCCGGCGCCAACCCGATGGCCCTCAAGCGCGGTATCGAGCGTGCCGTCGAGGCCGTCTCCGCCGCCCTGCTGGAGCAGGCCAAGGACGTCGAGACCAAGGAGCAGATCGCCTCCACGGCCTCCATCTCCGCCGCCGACACCCAGATCGGCGAGCTCATCGCCGAGGCGATGGACAAGGTCGGCAAGGAAGGCGTCATCACCGTCGAGGAGTCCCAGACCTTCGGTCTGGAGCTGGAGCTCACCGAGGGTATGCGCTTCGACAAGGGCTACATCTCGGCGTACTTCGCCACCGACATGGAGCGGATGGAGGCGTCGCTCGACGACCCGTACATCCTGATCGCCAACTCCAAGATCGGCTCCGTCAAGGACCTGCTCCCGCTCCTGGAGAAGGTCATGCAGTCGGGCAAGCCGCTGCTGATCATCGCCGAGGACGTTGAGGGCGAGGCCCTGTCGACCCTGGTCGTCAACAAGATCCGCGGCACCTTCAAGTCCGTCGCCGTCAAGGCCCCGGGCTTCGGTGACCGCCGCAAGGCGATGCTGAACGACATCGCCATCCTCACCGGCGGCGAGGTCATCTCCGAGGAGGTCGGTCTCAAGCTGGAGAACACCTCCCTGGACCTCCTGGGCAAGGCCCGCAAGGTCGTCATCACCAAGGACGAGACCACCATCGTCGACGGTGCCGGCTCCTCCGAGCAGGTCGCCGGCCGCGTGAACCAGATCCGCGCCGAGATCGAGAACAGCGACTCGGACTACGACCGCGAGAAGCTCCAGGAGCGTCTGGCGAAGCTCGCGGGCGGCGTGGCCGTCATCAAGGCCGGTGCCGCGACCGAGGTGGAGCTCAAGGAGCGCAAGCACCGCATCGAGGACGCCGTGCGCAACGCCAAGGCGGCCGTCGAGGAGGGCATCGTCGCCGGTGGTGGCGTGGCCCTGCTGCAGGCCTCCGGTGTCTTCGAGAAGCTGGAGCTGGAGGGTGACGAGGCGACCGGCGCTGCCGCGGTCAAGCTCGCGCTCGAGGCCCCGCTGAAGCAGATCGCCGTCAACGCCGGCCTTGAGGGCGGCGTCGTGGTGGAGAAGGTCCGCAACCTCACCCCGGGTCACGGCCTGAACGCCGCGACCGGTGAGTACGTCGACCTGGTCGCCGAGGGCATCATCGACCCGGCGAAGGTGACGCGTTCCGCGCTGCAGAACGCCGCGTCGATCGCCGCGCTGTTCCTCACCACCGAGGCCGTCATCGCCGACAAGCCGGAGAAGGCCGCCGCGCCCGCCGGTGGCGGCATGCCGGGCGGTGACATGGACTTCTGATCGGCCTCGGGGGCGCTGACCTCCGGTTGATCAACGTCCTTCCCGAGGGCGGCGCCTCTTGTTGCGACATTCGCGACAGGGGGTGCCGCCCTCGGTGCGTTTGACGGGTGCGGGCCGGTGGGGGCTGGTCGCGCAGTTCCCCGCGCCCCTGAAGAAGGGGCGTCCGCCGCGCGCCCCTCAGGGGTGCGTGGGAACTGCGCGACCAGCCCCCACGCACCTGCGGTCGCCCGTGAAACCGATCCCCCTCCTCGGGAATGCGCAGTCTCACACCCATCGTTGCTTAATGAGGTGCAACAATGCGTGTGCACATACTGACCGGTATAAGAAGACCCCTATCCCCTGGAGCCCCCACGTGACCGTCACCCAGCCCGCCGCCTCCCGTGCGGCGCAGATCCTCGCCCGGCCGACCGCGATCAACGGCCTCACCGTTCCCAACCGCATCGTGATGGCGCCGATGACGCGGATGTTCTCGCCGGGCGGTGTGCCGGGTGCGGATGTGGAGTCGTACTACTCGCGTCGGGCCGCCGCCGGTGTGGGGCTGATCGTGACCGAGGGGACGTACGTCGGGCACGAGTCGGCCGGGCAGAGCGACCGGGTGCCGCGGTTCCACGGCGAGGAGCAGCTCGCCGGCTGGGCGAAGGTCGCCGACGCGGTGCACGCCGCGGGCGGCACCATCGTGCCGCAGCTGTGGCACATCGGCATGGTGCGCGAGCAGGGCCAGCCGCCGTACGCCGAGGCGCCCGCGGTCGGGCCGTCCGGGCTGCGGATCGGCGCCGACGTGGCCACCGGCAAGGCGATGACCCGGCGCGACCTGGACGACGTGATCGGTGCCTTCGCCGAGGCCGCCGCGGACGCCGAGCGCATCGGCTTCGACGGCGTGGAGATCCACGGCGCCCACGGCTACCTCGTCGACCAGTTCCTGTGGGAGGGCACCAACCGCCGCACGGACGCCTACGGCGGTGACCCGGTCGCCCGTGCCGCCTTCGGAGCGGAGATCGTGGCCGCCGTACGCGAGCGCGTCTCCCCGGACTTCCCCGTCATCTTCCGCTACTCGCAGTGGAAGCAGGAGGCCTACGACGCCCGCCTCGCCGAGACCCCCGAGCAGCTGGAGGCCATCCTGGCCCCGCTCGCCGCGGCCGGTGTCGACGCCTTCCACGCCTCCACCCGCCGCTACTGGATCCCGGAGTTCGACGGCTCCGACCTCAACCTCGCGGGCTGGACCAAGAAGCTGACCGGCAAGCCCACCATCACCGTCGGCTCGGTCGGCCTGGACGGCGAGTTCCTGGGCGCCTTCGCCGGCCAGGGCTCCGGGGTCAAGGGCATCGACGACCTCCTGGACCGTCTGGAGTCCGAGGAGTTCGACTTCGTCGCCGTCGGCCGGGCGCTGCTCCAGGACCCCGAGTGGGCGGCGAAGGTGCTGGAGGGCCGCTTCGGGGACCTGGCGCCGTACGACGCGGCGTCGCTGAAGACCCTGAGCTGAGCCCCGACTCGCGGCAACCGTCGGAGAGATGAGGATCCTTCATCTCTCCGACACCCATGTGGAGAAGACCGACGCCCCCAACAAGTACGGCGTCAACGCCACCGACTCGCTGCGGCTGATGCTCGCCGAGCTGAGGCACCTGCGGGCCGTCGACGCGATCGTCGTCACGGGGGGCATCGCGGACGACGGCGCCGTGGAGGCGTAGGCGGCGACCTGACGACGGCACCCGGCACGGACCGCGTGGTGCGCGGCGCGTCGGCGTCCCTGGTGGAGCTGGACGGCCCGTCCGGCCCCCTCTTCCACACCCTCCACGCCCGTGATCCCCGGGCGCACGAGACGGTGTACGAGCTGGACGAGGGGCAGGTGCGGGCGCTGGTCGAACGGGAGGGCTGAGCGGGTTCCGCCCTTGGCCCGGGTCCCGCCTCCGTCCGGGCAGGGGGCGTGACCTGGGTCGCTTGAGTAAGTCAATCAACTGACTTAAGGTTGCCCAGGTCAATCAGTCAGGTCGATCAGGCACCCTTCCTGCTCGTACGCCCTCGGAGGCCCCGCCATGTCCCACGCCCCTGCTCCTCCCGCCGAGGCGGGGGCCGGAGCCCCGCCGCGGTCGAACGCCGTGGTGGCGGTGCTGGCCTTCGCCGGAATCGTCGTCTCGCTGATGCAGACGCTGGTCATCCCGATCGTCCCGGAGCTGCCCGAGCTGCTGGACGCCCCGGCCTCCGACACCGCCTGGGCGGTCACGGCGACCCTGCTCGCCGCCGCCGTCGCCACCCCCGTGATGGGCCGGCTCGGCGACATGTACGGCAAGCGGCGGATGCTGCTGGTCAGCGTCGTCCTGCTGGTGGCCGGCTCCGTCGTCTGCGGTCTGAGCGACGCCCTGGTCCCGATGATCGTCGGCCGGGCGCTCCAGGGCCTGGCCTCCGGGGTGATCCCGCTCGGCATCAGCATCATGCGCGACGAACTCCCCGCCGAGCGCCTCGGCTCCGCCACCGCCCTGATGAGCGCCTCCCTCGGCATCGGCGGCGCGCTCGGCCTGCCAGCCGCCGCGCTCATCGCGGACAACTTCGACTGGCACGTCCTGTTCTGGACGTCGGCCGGCCTGGGTGTCGTGGCCCTCGGATGCGTGCTGCTCTTCGTCCCCGAGTCGCAGGTGCGCACCGGCGGGCGCTTCGACCTGGTCGGCGGCACAGGCATGGCCCTCGGGCTGGTGTGTCTGCTGCTCGGCATCTCCAAGGGTGCCGACTGGGGCTGGACCAGCGGCACCACCCTCGGTCTGTTCGTGGCGGCCGTGCTGATCCTGCTCGCCTGGGGCCGGTGGGAGCTGCGCACCGAACAGCCGCTGGTCGACCTCCGTACGACGGCCCGCCGGCAGGTGCTGGTCACCAACCTGGCCTCGATCGCGGTGGGCTTCGCGATGTTCGCGATGAGCCTCGTCCTGCCGCAGCTCCTCCAGCTCCCCGCCCGGACCGGCTACGGCCTCGGCAGGTCGATGCTGGTCGCGGGCCTGTGCCTGGCGCCGTCCGGCCTGGTCATGATGGCCACGGCCCCGGTGTCGGCGGCCATCTCCCGGGCCAAGGGCCCCAAGGTCACACTGATGACCGGTGTCCTGATCGTGGCCGCGGGCTACAGCCTCAACATCGTCCTGATGTCCCAGGTCTGGCACTTCATCCTGGTCGCCTGCGTCATCGGCGCGGGCATCGGCTTCGCCTACGGCTCCATGCCGGCCCTGATCATGGGCGCGGTGCCCGCGTCGGAGACGGCCGCCGCGAACAGCCTCAACACGCTGATGCGCTCCCTCGGTACGTCCACCGCGAGCGCCGTCGCGGGCGTGATCCTCGCCCAGATGACGACGGACCTCGGCGGCTACGCCCTCCCGTCCGAGAACGCCTTCAAGGTGGTCCTCGCGGTGGGCGCCGGCGCGGCACTGCTGGCCTTCGTCGTGGCGTCCTTCATCCCGCGCCAGGGGTCGGCCGCCGCCGGGGGGCTCGTGGCGCAGCCGGCGTCGGAGCCGGCGCGGGCCACGGCCGAGTAGCTCCTACAGATTGCCCAGCGGCTCGATGTCGACCTTCACCGGGGTGCCCCACACCCGCAGCACCTCGTAGTCGGTGAACTCGTGCACGAGCCGGTAGGCCATCGCGGGACGCGGGCCGCGACGCTGGGCGGCGAGGTACAGCTCGGCCTCCCGGCGGTCACGGCGCGGCGTCCCGCACAGCTGCCACTCCTGCCCGTTCCACAGCTCCGGCAGCCACCGCTGCTGAGGCTGCGGGCGGTCACCGCGGACGCCGTAGCGGGACGGCACCGGGTGCTCGGGCGCCTGCGGGGCCGCCGGGCCCGAGCCGCCGTACTCGGAGCGGCGGGCCGACCTGCGCCGGGTCTCGCACAACAGGCACAGGTCCGGGGCCGCGGGGTCCACCGGGCCGCCCGGGTGCTCCGTGCACCGGGTCGTCCGGGCGGCCGTCGAGACGCTCTCGTCCAGCAGATCGATGGCGCGGCGCAGATCCGCCTTGACCTCGTGCAGCCGGGCGTCCGGCGTGTCGGCGGTCAGGGCCTCGCCGTGCTCGCCGAGGAGGCGGAGGGCTCGGCCCAGTGCCGTCAGTTGGGCGTGGTTCATGCAACCCAGTGTGCAGTCCCACGCCCGTACGCCGTCCCTCAGCCCATGCTCTTCGCCCCGTCCAGGGACTCCCGGATGATGTCGGCGTGGCCGGCGTGCTGCGCCGTCTCGGCGATGATGTGCAGCAGCACCCTGCGGGCCGACCAGCGGGCCCCGGGCTCGAACCACGAGGCCTCCGGCAGCGGGTGGGAGGCGTTGAGGTCGGGAAGGTCCGCGACCAGCTTGTCGGTCAGCGCGGCCACTTCCTCGTACGCCGCCAGGACCCCCTCCAGAGTGTCGCCGGGCAGCATCCGGAAGTCGTCGGCCCGCTTCGCGAAGTCGGCCTCGGTCATGTCCTTGAAGTCGGGCATGGCCGACGTGCCCCGCTCGATGAATTCCGCCCAGCGCCGCTCCGTCGACGTGACGTGCTTGATCAGGCCGCCGAGACACAGCTCACTGGCCGTGGTCCGCTGCCCCGCCTGCTCGTCGGTGAGGTCCCGGGTGGTGAACCGCAGGAAGTGCCGGTGCTTGGCCAGCGTCTCCAGGAGGTCGGAGCGCTCGTCGGTGACGGTGTTGTTCGAGGTCTCGTTCATGAGCCCTACGGTAGGAACCGATTAGGTCAGATTCTGACCGCATTGACGAAGGCCGCCCAAACGGACGCGGGAAATATGAGCGCCGGGCCGTGGGGGGTCTTGGAGTCGCGGACGGGGACGAGGTCGGGGATGTCGTGGGTGACTTCGAGGCAGTTCCCGCCATCGCCGCCGCTGTAGCTGGACCTGTGCCAGGTGGCCGCGTCCAGGTCGTACTCAGGGATGCTCCTCATGGGCGTAATCCTGCGCCATTGCCTCGATGAGGGCCAGGGACTTCTGCGGCGAGAGCGCGCAGGCCGAGAGGAGGTCGTAGGTGCGGCGCTGGTACCTGACGGTGGCCGGGTCGTCCTCCAGCCGCCCGGTGCCGACACCCTCGAAGTAGGCCAGTGGGGGCGCGTCTTCAAAGTCCATCAGCTTGATGGCGCCCTGCATGGCCGCGTGTGCCTCTGCCTCGAACGGCAGCACTTGCACGATGATTCGGCCGCGGTGAGCGAGGTCGATGATGTGGCGGAGGGCTTCCGCCATGACACCCCGCCCACCCGTGGGCCTTCGTAGCGCGGCTTCGTCAAGGACCACCCACAACAAGGGTTCTGTTGGGTCGTCGAGGATGCCGGCCCGTTCCATCCGGGCTGTCACGAGCTTCTCGATCTTCTCGGCCGGTGCCGTCGGCTGGTGTGCACGGCACACTGCCCGTGTGTAGGCGGGGGTCTGGAGCAGTCCAGGGACGAGCAGGGGCGCGTACTCCCGGATTTCCGTGGCCGTCGCCTCCGCCTCCGCGGCCTCCGCGAAGTGCTCCGGATACTTCGACTTCGACGCGACCCTGAAGTTCCGCTGGAAGAAGTCCCCCGTACCCAGCGCCTCATCCAACAAGCGTGCCTGTTCTGGCTGAATTCGCCGCGTACCGGCCTCCAGCTGCCCGACGAACGAGCCGCTGGCGAACAGCAGTAGGCCCAGCCTCTCCTGGCTGAGGCCCGCCTTCTCGCGGGCATGCCGCAGCTCCGCGCCCAGCAGCGCGCGCGGCGATGAGGATGGATCCAGGTCCTTGGGTCCAGGCACGGCAACTCCCGGCCGCACAGCACAGATTGTTGGGGCGCTCCCTCTGGTCAGGTTAGAGGCGAGGTCGGCACGCTGTGTTGTGAATGGCGAACTCTGCGTAGAGAGGTGGTTGAGGCGTGCGGTCGACCTCTGCGGGGTCGCCCCGCGCCGGCCCCCGCGGCAGCGCCCCGCACCGGCCCCCGCGAGGACGCCCCGCGCCGGCCCCCGCGACAGCTCTACCAGGACGCCTTGCGCACCCCCGGCAGATACCCGGCGTGCGCCTGCTCCCGCAGGTTCACCCGGGAGAGTCCGAAGGTGCGGAGGTAGCCGCGCGGGCGCCCGTCCACCTGGTCGCGGTTGCGTACGCGCGTGGCGCTGGCGTCCCTCGGCTGGCGCCCCAACTCGCGCTGCGCGGCGAGCCGTTCGGCGTCCGTGGACGAGGGCCTGCGGATGATCTCCTTCAGTTCGGCGCGCCGCTCGGCGTACCGCGCGACGACCTCCTGGCGCCGGCGGTTCTTCGCGATCTTGCTCTTCTTGGCCATCAGACCTTCACTCCCCGGGCGCGGATCCGTGCGACGGCCGCCTCGACACCGATGGCGTCGACCGTCCTGATCCCCTTGGTGCTCAGCCGCAGCCGTACGTGCCGGCCCTCGCTCGGCAGCCAGTAGCGCTTGCTCTGGATGTTGGGGTCGAAGCGGCGGGAGGTCCGCCGGTGCGAGTGGGAAATCGTGTTGCCGAAGCCGGGCCGTGCGCCGGTCAGCATGCAGTGGGCGGACATGAGTGACGGACCTCTCCTCGTCGATTACTGGTAATGGGATTCGTTTTCAGTAAGATAGCAGCATGGCACGCAACGAACTCCGTCCGGTCGTCAGGCTCCGGTCCACGGCCGGCACCGGCTTCACCTATGTGACCCGCAAGAACCGCCGCAACGACCCCGACCGCATGACCCTGCGCAAGTACGACCCGGTCGCCGGCCGGCACGTCGACTTCCGAGAGGAGCGCTGAGGCACGCCATGCGCAACGCGATCCACCCGGCCTACGGTCCCGTCGTCTTCCGCGACCGTGCCGCGAACCACGCCTTCCTCACCCGCTCGACGATGACCAGCGAGAAGACGATCGAGTGGGAGGACGGCAACACCTACCCCGTGGTCGACGTCGAGATCTCGAACGTCAGCCACCCCTTCTACACGGGCACCGCCCGTGTCCTGGACACCGCCGGCCGCGTCGAGCGCTTCGAGCGCCGGTACGGGAAGCAGGGCTGACGCGGTGTCCGAGCTCTCCGTCGTGATCGTCGGCAGCGTCGACGTCCCCGGCAGCGTCGTGCTCCACCACGACCTGGCCACGGCAGCCGCCGGCACCGTCGTACGGACGATCCGCGACGCCACCGGACTCCTGGGCACCGGCGAGGCCCCCCTCGTCAACGACTGCGCCTGCTGCGCCCTGCGCGAGGACCTGGTGCCGGAGCTGCTGAGGATCCGGGACGCCGGCGGCACCCGTATGGCCGTCGTCGAACTGTGGGACTCGGTCGAGCCGAAGGCCATGGCCGAGGTGGTCACGGCGGGCGGGCTCACGGTGACCGGGGTGATCACCGCGGTCGACCCGGCGCTGGTGCTGCCGTACCTGGGCAACGGCGACGACCTGGCCGAGCGCGGCCTGGCCGCCGCCGCGACCGATCAGCGCACCGTCGCCGACACCTTCGCGCGTCAGCTGGAGTACGCCCCCGTCCTCGCCGTCGCCGACTCCGTGGAGGCCGACGACGAGGACCGTGAACTGCTCGCCCAGCTCCACCCGACGGCCCGCCGGGTCCCGATCGGCCACGGTGACCCGGCGGGCGCACCCGCCGACGGCCTGACGGTGCCGGCCCCGCGCCGCCGTCCGCTCACCCCCCTCGCGCAGGCGGCGCTGGCCGGCTTCGACGTCGAGTCGGCCGCGGCCGCCCAGCACCCGGCGTGCGCCCTGCTCCCCGCCGAGGCCGACGCGCACGGCGTCGCCACCCTCGTCTGGCACCGCCGCCGCCCCTTCCACCCGGAGCGGCTCTACGAGGCGCTGGAGGACATCACCTGCGCGGCGGCCCGCAGCAGGGGCCGCTTCTGGCTCGCCGACAAGCCCGACGTGCTGCTGCACTGGGACGCGGCGGGCGGCGCCCTGTGCGTGGAGAGCGCGGGCCCCTGGCTCGCCTCGCTCCCCGACGCGGCCTGGGACATGGTCCCGCCGGTGCGCCGGGCCGCCGCCTCGCTGGACTGGCACCCCGAGCACGGCGACTGCTGCCAGCACCTGGTCTTCACCTCGCCCGGCCTGGACCGCGACGGCCTCGAACGGCTGCTGGAGTCCTGCCTGCTCACCGACGCCGAGTACACCGCCGGGCGCGACGCCTGGAAGCGGCTCCCGCCCGCCTTCGACACCCTCCTGGAGGTCTGACCCCCCATGCCCCGCAAGCCCGAGCGCAGTCCCGCCAAGAAGCCCAACCCGCTGGACCAGGCGGGCATCACCTCCATCGACTACAAGGACACCGACCTGCTGCGCCGCTTCATCTCCGACCGCGGCAAGATCCGCAGCCGCCGGGTCACCCGCGTCACGGTCCGGCAGCAGCGCCGGCTGGCGCAGGCCATCAAGAACGCGCGGGAGATGGCACTGCTGCCGTACTCGTCCCGGTAGGCGTCTCTCGCGATCCCCTCGCGACCCTATAGGTAGGAGATCCCCTACGTTTGACGCGTAGGGAATCCCCTACCTATGGTCGTTCCCATGAATATCACTCACGCCTCCTTCGTCACGCTCCCCGTCGCCGACCAGGACCGCGCCCGGCGCTTCTACACGGAGGTCCTCGGCTTCGAGGTCGCCGCCGATCTGGACATGCCGCAGGGGAGGTGGCTCCAGGTCGCGCCCAAGGGTGCGCAGACCGTCTTCACGCTCTCCGGTCCGGGCATGGGCGGTTTCGAGCCCGGCACGACCCGGGGGATCATGTTGGTCACGACCGACGTCGACGCGGACTGCGCGAGGCTCGCGCGGGCGGGGGTCTCCGTGCAGGGGCCGGACGATCTGCCCTGGGGGCGGATGGCCGGGTTCCAGGACCCCGACGGCAACGGTCTAATGCTGTTGACGGAGGCCGCTCAGTAACGGGAAGGGCAGGGCATGACCGCGACCGGGGCCCGGGAGGCCGCAGAGGACCGCGTCTTCGCCGCGCTCGCCAACGGCACGCGCCGGGAGGTGCTGCGGCTGCTGCGCGACGGCGGGCCCCAGCCGGTCCAGGTCCTGGCCGACCACTTCGACATGCGCCGCCCCAGCCTCTCGGAGCATCTGAAGGTGCTCCGGGACGCCGGCCTCGTCTCCGAACAGCGCTCCGGCCGGCAGCGCATCTACCGCCTGGAGGCGGCCCCGCTCGCCGAGGTGCAGGACTGGCTCCATCCGTACGAGCGGTTCTGGCGCGACCGTATGAAGGGCCTCGGCGAACTGCTCGACCGCATGCCCGACGATGAGCCGGCATGAGTGACGAACCGGACCCCCGCCTCGGCCCCGAGCCGGACGGCGACCTGACCGTCGTCCGCGTGGACCAGTCCTTTCCGCATCCGCCGGCCAAGGTCTGGCGCGCCCTGACCGAGCCCGAGCTGCTCGTGCAGTGGCAGATGCAGGGCGTCGAGGGTTTCCGGCTGGAGGTCGGGCACAGGTACACGATGACCTCGGTCCCGCGGCCCGGCACGAACTTCTCCGGAACCATCGAGGTGGAGGTCCTGGCGTACCGGGCCGAGCGGATGCTGAGCCTCCGCCGGAGCGACCCTTCTCCGGCCAACTCCGCCAATTGGACGGTTACTTGGAGTTTGGAACAAGAAGGACGCGGAACGCGTCTCTTCCTAGTGCACGAGGGATTCGATCCGGACGACCCGGCTCAGCTCATGGCGAGGAAGATCATGGGCGGCGGCTGGCGGACGCATGTGATGCGATCCCTGGGGCATGCGCTGGAACGCATGTGAGCCCGCGTACGTCACAGGAGTAACCACAGGAACACCCCGCGTGCACGTGCATCTGCTCATGCAGTTGCACGTGAACAGAGCTATGATCCGGAAGCAGTTGACTTCCGCACCACTGCACCACCTCTTGCCTCAATGGCCTCGAGCCACCGCACCACCGGGGAGCGACCTGTGGACCACGACGTGTACAACGACGTGTACAACGGCATGGCAGCCACGGAGCTGAACGGGGTCGCCTGGCAGAAGAGCCGGCACAGCAACTCGCAGGGTTCCTGCGTGGAGTTCGCGCGGCTGCCGGGCGGTGACGTGGCGGTGCGCAACTCGCGCTTCCCGGACGGCCCGGCGCTCGTCTACACCCGCGCCGAGATCGAGGCCATGCTCCTCGGCGTCAAGGACGGCGAGTTCGACCACCTGGTCGTGGGCTGACCCAACCGGGTGCGCAACCCAGGGCAATCGGCGCGTTCCGCTCTGTAACGCGCGTAGAACCGCGGTGCCATCGAGCACCGCGGTTCATGAGTCCGCCGAGCCGGCTGCTGCGGTCTGGCCCGGTTGCAGCCGGAACAGCGCCCAGACCACCTTGCCGCTGAGCGTCCCCGCCAGCGGCTGCCACCCCCAGCTGTCACTGAAGGAGTCGACGAGGAAGAGACCGCGCCCGGATTCCGCCGAGAAGTCGTCGGAGTCGCGTGCCACCGGGCTGTCGTGGCTGGGATCGCGCACCGCGCACACCAGTCGCTCGGTCCACCGCATCAGATGCAGCCGCACGGGCGGCGTCTGCTCCGGCAGTCGTTGCGCACCGGCCGGCAGCGCGTGCCGCAGCGCGTTGGTCACCAGTTCCGAGACCACGAGGCAGACGTCGTCGAAGCGGTGGTCCAGTTCCCACTGGTCCAGCGTGCGCCGGGTGAACTTGCGTGCCTCACGGACCGCTTCGTAGCGGGCGGGCAGTGCGCAGGAGGCGGCGTTGGAGACGGCTGCGGGGTCCAGTGGCGGAAGGCCCTGCCGTAACGGCTCGAGCATGGTCGATCCATTCGTCCCCATGCGAGGCACTCCCGGGAGTTCGCGGTCGTTGCGATGCAGCGGTTGCGCGGGACCATGGTTTCTGATGCGCAGAGCAGATGCAAGGGCAGATGCACGTGCACGTGACCGAATTGGACGCTCCCGTACCGCTTGTTGGCCATTTTTTCCGCCAACTTCGCTTCCTCTCCTTGCGTTCCGCTGACTCCTTCCTGGGTGAAATCCTTGTCTTCTTTCCGTCTCTGTAATCGGACGAGTACTGCTCGAAGTGATTTAGTGGCAGACTGCGGGCCCTGAAGACGGTTGGGGAGGGTGGCGAACGTGAGCGCGGGAGAGCCCGGATCGGTGGTGCGGCGCATGCTGCTCGGCTCGCAACTGAGGCGACTGCGGGAGGCGCGTGGGATCACCCGCGAAGCGGCGGGGTACTCGATCCGTGCGTCCGAGTCGAAGATCAGCCGCATGGAGTTGGGTCGGGTGAGCTTCAAGACACGGGACGTCGAGGACCTGCTGACGCTGTACGGCATCACGGACGAGCAGGAGCGCGCCTCACTCCTCTCCCTCGCCCGCGAGGCCAACGTGGCCGGCTGGTGGCACAGTTACTCGGACGTTCTGCCCAGCTGGTTCCCCACATACGTCGGCCTGGAGGGCGCCGCAAGTCTCATTCGCGCCTATGAGGTGCAGTTCGTGCACGGCCTGCTCCAGACCGAGGCGTACGCGCGCGCGGTCGTCAGGCGCGGCATGAAGGGCGCGAGCGCGGCCGACGTGGAGAAGCGCGTGGCGCTGCGCCTGGAGCGGCAGAAGTACCTCGTCTCCGAGAACGCCCCCGAGTTCCACATCGTCCTGGACGAGGCCGCCCTGCGCCGTCCCTACGGCGACCGCGAGGTGATGCGCGGCCAGCTCCAGCACCTGATCGAGATCTCCCAGCGGCCCAACGTACGGCTCCAGATCATGCCGTTCAGCCTCGGCGGCCACTCCGGCGAGTCCGGCGCCTTCACGATCCTCAGCTTCCCCGAGTCCGACCTGTCGGACGTCGTCTACCTGGAGCAGCTCACCTCCGCGCTCTACCTCGACAAGCACGAGGACGTCGCCCAGTACGAGACGGCGCTCAAGGAGCTCCAGCAGGACAGCCCGGGTCCGGACGAGAGCCGGGATCTTCTCCGGGGTCTCCTTCAACTCTCTTGAATCACAAGTACGATGACGTGTGATCAGACCGTGAAGACGAGCGCGATGGCGGCCGTGCCGATCGCGGGTCTGCTAGGGATTGAGGGATCACATGTCGTCCTACTTCACCGACCTTGCTCAGCAGTACATCGACGGTGAGTGGCGCCCGGGTACAGGCTCCTGGGACATCATCGACTTCAACCCCTACGACGGCGAGAAGCTCGCGTCGATCACCATAGCCACGGTCGACGAGGTGGACGACGCCTACAAGGCCGCCGCCCGCGCCCAGAAGCAGTGGGCCACGACCAATCCCTATGCCCGCCGTGCCGTGTTCGAGAAGGCGCTGCGCCTGATAGAGGACCGCGAGCAGGAGATCACCGAGGCGATCATCGCCGAGCTCGGCGGCACCCGATTGAAGGCGGCGTTCGAACTCCACCTCGCCAAGGAGTTCCTGCGCGAGGCCATCCATCTGGCGCTGCGCCCCGAGGGCAGGATCCTGCCCTCCCCGGTGGACGGCAAGGAGAACCGCGTCTACCGCGTCCCGGTCGGCGTCGTGGGTGTGATCAGCCCCTTCAACTTCCCCTTCCTCCTCTCCCTGAAGTCGGTCGCCCCGGCGCTCGCGCTCGGCAACGGCGTGGTGCTCAAGCCCCACCAGAACACCCCGATCTGCGGTGGCTCCCTGGTCGCGAAGATCTTCGAGGACGCGGGGCTCCCGGCCGGCCTGCTGAACGTCGTCATCACGGACATCGCCGAGATCGGCGACGCCTTCATCGAGCACCCGGTCCCGAAGGTCATCTCCTTCACCGGCTCCGACAAGGTCGGCCGCCACGTCGCCACCGTCTGCGCCTCGCACTTCAAGCGCTCGGTCCTCGAACTCGGCGGCAACAGCGCGATCGTGGTCCTCGACGACGCCGACATCGACTACGCCGTCGACGCGGCCGTCTTCAGCCGGTACGTCCACCAGGGCCAGGTCTGCATGGCCGCGAACCGCGTCCTCGTGGACCGCTCGGTCGCGGACGGGTTCACCGAGAAGTTCGTCGCCAAGGTGAGGTCGCTCAAGGCCGGTGACCCCCGCGACCCCGAGACCGTCATCGGCCCGGTCATCAACTCCTCCCAGGCGGACGCCATCTCGGGTGCCGTCGAGCAGGCGATCGCGGAGGGCGCCACGGCGCTGGTGCACGGCACGACCACCGACAACCTCGTGCGGCCGTCGGTGCTGACCGACCTCCCGGCCGACTCGCCCCTGCTGAAGCAGGAGGTCTTCGGCCCGGTCGCCTTCCTCCTCACCTTCGACGGCGAGGAGGAGGCCGTAACCCTCGTCAACGACAGCCCGTACGGCCTGAGCGGCGCCGTCCACACCGGTGACGTCGAGCGCGGTGTGGCCTTCGCCAAGCAGATCGACACGGGCATGTTCCACGTGAACGACGGCACCGTGCACGACGAGCCGATCGTCCCCTTCGGCGGCGAGAAGCACTCCGGACTCGGCCGCCTCAACGGCGAGACGATGCTGGACGCCTTCACCACGACCAAGTGGATCTCCGTCCAGCACGGCCGCAGCGGCTTCCCGTTCTGAGCGTCCCGAGCCCCGTCCCGAGCCCCGTCCCGAGGCGCACCCGCTCCGTGTCGAGCGGTGCGCCTCGCGGGGCTGACCTCGGCGCCCGCCCCTCACGGTCCTAACCTGGAGCGCATGTCAGCGATCCGTCTTCTCGTGCTCGGCGCGGTGCGCCAGCACGGGCGTGCCCACGGCTACCAGGTGCGCAACGACCTGGAGTACTGGGGCGCGCACGAGTGGTCCAACGCCAAGCCCGGCTCGATCTATCACGCCCTGAAGCAGATGGCGAAGCAGGGACTGCTGCACGCCCACGAGGTCGCGCCGTCCACGGCCGGCGGGCCGCCGCGCACGGAGTACGAGATCACCGACCGGGGCGTCGAGGAGTACCTCGGCCTGGTCCGCGAGGCGCTGACCTCCTACGACCAGAAGATGGACGTCAAGTCGGCGGCCATCGGGTTCATGGTCGACCTGCCGCGCGGCGAGACGGTCGCCCTGCTCAAGGAGCGCATCCGGCGCATCGAGGAGTGGCGCTGCGCCGTCACCGAGCACTACGTGCCCGAGGCCGGTCCCGGCCAGCTCGGCCACATCGGCGAGATCATGAACCTCTGGATCCACACCGCCGACGCCGAGGCCGAGTGGACCCAGGGGCTCATCGGGCGGATCGAGGGCGGCGCGTACACGTTCGCCGGGGAGGGCGAGCCCTTCGTCGGGATTCTCGCCGATGACGAGGACAACCCGTACGCGACGGGGGAGCGGCACCCCGGGGACGACCGCTAATCAAGTTTGACTAATTGATAACGGGGTATTAGCTTCGAGCTGGTAGTCAAGTTTGACTAGCGAAGGGGTTCTCAGTGGCCGACACGGCGATCATCGTCGAAGGGGCACGCAAGAGGTACGGCGGCAAAGCCGGCCGGAACGCACTGGACGGGCTCGACCTCACCGTCGCTGCCGGCACCGTGCACGGAGTGCTCGGCCCGAACGGCGCGGGCAAGACCACCCTGGTCCGCATCCTGTCCACCCTGCTGCGGCCGGACAGCGGCCGCGTCGAGGTGGCCGGGCACGACGTGGTCCGCCAGGCGTACGAGGTGCGCCTGCGCATCGGCCTTCTCGGCCAGCACGCGGCCCTGGACGAGGAACTGGACGGCCGGCAGAACCTGGAGATGTTCGGCCGCCTGCACCACCTCGGCGCTCGCCACGCGCGCGTGCGCGCCGGCGAGCTCCTGGGGCGCTTCGGTCTGGCCGACACCGGCCGCAAGCCGGTCAAGCAGTACAGCGGCGGCATGCGGCGCCGGCTGGACCTGGCCGCCTCGCTCATCGGCAACCGGCACGGCACCGACCCGCAGGTGCTGTTCCTGGACGAACCCACCACCGGACTCGACCCGCGCGGCCGCGCCGAGGTCTGGTCCGCCGTCCGCTCCCTGGTCGGCGGCGGCACCACGGTCCTGCTCACCACCCAGTACCTTCAGGAGGCCGACCAGCTCGCCGACCGCATATCGGTCGTCGACGCCGGCCGGGTCACCGCCGACGGCACGGCGGACGAACTCAAGGCGCTCACCGGCGGCGACCGCATCGACGTCGTCCTGCGCGACGCCGGGCAACTGGGCGCCGCCGTGGCCCTGTTGCCCGTACCGAAGGACACCGTCTCCGTGGACGCCGACCGCCGGCTGCTCAGCGCCCGGGTCACCGACCGGATGGCGGCGCTCTCCGGCGTCGTACGGGCTCTGGAGGCGGCCGGGATCGAGGCCGAGGACGTGGCACTGCGGCGCCCCACGCTGGACGAGGTGTTCCTGCACCTCACCAGGGACGACAACCGAGTGAAGGAGCCCGCATGAACACGAGCGCCTACGCCCTGGCCGACTCCTGGACCATGACCCGCCGCGAGCTCGCCCACTGGGCGCGCCAGCCCGTGCAGGTCGTCGTCGCCCTGGTCTTCCCCGTGATGCTGCTGCTGATGTTCGGCTACCTCATCGGCGGCGGACGCGGTGTCGAGGGCTCCTACATCGACTACCTCCTGCCCGGCATGCTCGCGCTCACCATGGCCTTCGGCCTGGAGGGCACGATGATCGCGGTCACCCAGGACCTCAACAAGGGCGTGATCGACCGCTTCCGGTCCATGCCGATGGCCAACGGGGCCGTCCTGGTGGGCCGTTCGGTCGCCGACATGCTCCAGTCGGCGCTGGCCCTGCTGGCCCTCATGGGCGTCGGGTTCGCGCTCGGCTGGCGGGCGGACGGCGGCCCGGGGGCCTTCCTGGGCGCCGTGGGACTGCTCCTGCTGTTCCGCTTCGCCATGCTGTGGATCGGCATCCACCTGGCCCTGGTGGCCGGCAAGCCGGAACTGGTGCAGGCCGTGCAGATCCTGGTCTGGCCGATCGGCTTCCTGTCCAACGCCCTCGCCCTGCCCGGGTCCATGCCCGGCTGGCTGGGCACCGTCGTCGAGTGGAACCCGATGTCCCACACGGCGACGGCCGCACGCGACCTGTTCCGCGGCACCGGCACCGAGCACGTCTGGCCCGCCGTCGTCTGGCCGCTGCTGCTCCTCGCGGTGTTCTTCCCGCTGGCGGTACGGCGGTTCGCGCGCCTGAGCCGCTGACGGTCCGCCCGTGAATCGCTAGTGGTGGAACCCGGTGGCCGCGCCCTTGTCATGGGTGGTGGGGTGCGGCTGCCGGCGCAGCTCCGGCAGGCACCGGCTCAGGTCCTCCACGAACAGCTCGGCGAGATCGGTGGAGAAGCCGTTGCGGCAGACCACCCGCAGCACCGACAGGTCCTCGCGGTTCGGCGGGAACGTGTACGCCGGAACCAGCCAGCCCGCCTCGCGCATCCGTCGCGAGAGGTCGAAGACGTCGTACGCCTTGACGTCCGGGGCCGTCGTGAAGGCGAACACGGGCAGCTGGTCGCCCCTGGTCAGCAGCCGGAAGTCGCCGAGCTTCCCGACGGCCTCGGCGACCTGCCCGGCCACCTCCCGCGCGGCCTGCTGCACGGCCCGGTACCCCTCCCGCCCCAGCCGCAGGAACGAGTAGTACTGAGCCACGACCTGTGCACCCGGCCGGGAGAAGTTGAGCGCGAACGTCGGCATGTCGCCGCCCAGATAGTTGACCCGGAACACCAGCTCCTCGGGCAGCGCCTCCTTGTCCCGCCACAGGGCCCAGCCGACGCCCGGGTAGACCAGGCCGTACTTGTGCCCCGAGGTGTTGATCGAGGCGACCCTCGGCAGGCGGAAGTCCCACTCCAGATCCTCGTCGAGGAACGGCGCCACCATCGCCCCGGACGCCCCGTCGACATGCACCGGGACATCGAGGCCGGTGCGCTCCTGAAGGGCGTCGAGCGCGGCGCACAGGTCCGCGACCGGCTCGTAGGAACCGTCGAAGGTCGAGCCCAGGATCCCGACGACGCCGATGGTGTTCTCGTCGCACAGCTCGGCCGCCGCCTGCGGATCGAGGTGGAACCGCTCGCCCTCCATCGGGACCAGCCGGGGCTCCACCTCCCAGAAGTTGCAGAACTTGTCCCAGCAGACCTGGACGTTGACGCCCATGACCAGGTTGGGGCGCGCACCCGGGTAGCGGTCGGCGTTGCGCCGTATCCAGCGCCGCTTCAGCGCCATCCCGGCGAGCATGCACGCCTCGCTGGAGCCGGTGGTGGAGCAGCCCACGGCCGACGACGGGTCGGGCGCGTTCCACAGATCGGCGAGCATCGACACACAGCGCCGCTCCAGCTCGGCGGTGCGCGGGTACTCGTCCTTGTCGATCATGTTCTTGTCGCGGCACTCGGCCATCAGCGCGCTCGCCTGCGGCTCCATCCACGTCGTGACGAACGTGGCGAGATTGAGCCGTGAGTTGCCGTCGAGCATCAGCTCGTCGTGCACCAGCTGATACGCCGACGAGGGTGCCATGGGGGCGTCCGGCAGCCGATGCCTGGGGGGAGCCTCGGTCATTCCGCCGACCGGGTTCGCCTCGCCGAAGAAGGGGTTGACGGACAGCCTGCGCGGGCCGTCCCCGTCCGAGGCTTCGGTGTTCCCACGATGCAGTGGCATGTAATCGACGGTAGTTCCGCGCTGCCCGGCTTGCACCTCACGCCGCGTGAGGCCCCAGTGTGGAGCGCGAACCGAGAAGGGAGCGGAAGTGAGCTACTCCGTGGGACAGGTCGCGGGCTTCGCCGGCGTCACGGTGCGCACCCTGCACCACTACGACGACATCGGCCTGCTCGTACCCGGCGAACGCAGCCACGCGGGCCACCGGCGCTACAACGACGCCGACCTCGACCGGCTTCAGCAGATCCTGTTCTACCGAGAGCTCGGCTTCCCGCTCGAAGAGGTCGCCGCCCTGCTCGACGACCCGGCCGCGGACCCGCGCGAACACCTGCGCCGGCAGCACGAGCTGCTGACCGCCCGGATCGAGAAGCTGCGCAAGATGGCGGAGGCCGTGGAGCACGCCATGGAGGCACGCACGATGGGAATCAATCTGACGCCGGAAGAGCGCTTCGAGGTCTTCGGCGACAAGGACCCGGAGCAGTACGCCGAGGAGGCGGAACGGCGCTGGGGCGGCACGGAGTCGTACGCCGAGTCACAGCGCCGCGCCGCGAGCTACACCAAGGAGGACTGGAAACGGCTGCAGGCGGAGGCGAACGAGTGGAGCGAGCGCTACGTCGCCCTGATGGCCGCCGGCGAACCGCCCACCGGCGAGGGCGCCATGGACCTGGCCGAGGAACACCGCCGGCACATCAGCGGCTGGTACTACGAGTGCGGCTACGAGATGCACCAGTGCCTCGCCGAGATGTACGTCGCCGACGAACGCTTCAAGGCGTTCTACGACACCATGCGTCCCGGCCTCGCCGAGCACCTGCGGGCCGCGATCCTCGCGAACGCGGCCCGGCACTCCTCCTGACGTCCTGGCCCGGGTCTCTACTCCCGGGCCAGGACCACCGCGGTCCCGTAGGCGCACACCTCGGTGCCCACGTCGGCCGCCTCGGCCACGTCGAAGCGGAACGCCAGCACACCGTTGGCGCCACGCGCGCGTGCCTGCTCGACGAGCCGCTCCATGGCCTGGTTACGGGTCTCCACGAGTGTCTTGGTGAGCCCCTTGAGCTCACCTCCGACCAGCGACTTCAGCCCGGCGCCGATCTGGCTGCCGACGTGCCGGGAGCGCACGGTCAGTCCGAAGACCTCACCGATGACCTCCGTGACGCGGTGGCCGGGAATGTCGTTCGTGGTCACCACCAGAACGTCAGGGCGGGGCCCCTGCCCGCCGCCGTACTCTTCGATGCCCATGGCTCACAGCTTTGTCCCAGCGGGCGCACAGTGCATCCTGAACGGGTCCATGGAACCTGGGCGACCGGCGCAGCGTTGATATTTTTGACCCGCCAGTCACAGCCCGCCCGCCCCTTCCCCGCAGGAGCCACAATCCCGTGACCACGCTTGCGCTCGGCCCCGAGTGGCTCAGCCCGGACTATCTGATCGAGACCTTCAGCCTCCCCGGCATCCTGCTGATCGTCTTCGCCGAGTCCGGTCTCTTCGCGTTCCTGCCCGGGGACTCCCTGCTGTTCACAGCGGGCCTGTTCGTGGCCGAGGGGAACTACATCAGCCAGCCGCTGTGGCTGGTCTGCACGCTCATCGTCCTGGCAGCCGTCATCGGCGACCAGGTCGGCTACACGATCGGCAAGTTCTTCGGCCCGAAGCTCTTCAGCCGGCCCAACTCCAAGCTCTTCAAACAGGAGAACCTGGAGAAGGCCCACGAGTTCATGGAGAAGTACGGACCCAAGGCGATCGTGCTGGCCCGCTTCGTACCGATCGTGCGCACCTTCGCCCCCATCGTGGCGGGCGCCGGCCGCATGAGATACGCCACGTTCCTCACGTACAACGTCATCGGCGGTATCGCCTGGGGCACCGGCGTCACGCTCGCGGGCTACTGGCTCGGCCAGATCACGTTCATCAAGACGAACGTCGAGGCGATCCTCATCCTGATCGTCTTCGTCTCGGTGGTCCCGATCATCATCGAGTTCCTGCGCGAGCGCGCCAAGAAGAAGCGCGCCGCGGCCGAGGGTCCCGCCGCCGTGCAGCCTCAGCAGCAGCACCAGCAGATGGACGACGCGACGACCCAGCTGCGCCGCATCCCCTCCGACGGCCGGCCCCAGCAGCCCTACGGCAACCTGGACCAGCCGTACGGCAACCAGGACCAGTCGTACGGAAACCAGGACCAGCAGCACTACGGCAACCAGGGCGGCGGGCAGTACGGCCACGACGAGCGGTACTACGGCAACCAGCCCCAGCAGCCGTACGCCCAGCAGTACCCCCAGGGTTACGGCCGGCAGCAGCCCTACGGCGGACAGCAGAACCAGCAGTACCCGCCGGACCAGGGTTACTGAGACACCACCGCGACCGAGCTGCCAGGCGCTCAGAACCCTCGGGTGCGCTTGGCGGCTCGTCGCTTCTCCGGGGACCCGATCCGCAGGAACAGCCGCGAGATCTCGGACCCCAGATTGACCCCGATGGCGATGGCCATGGCGAGCGAGGCGGCCGTGGCCAGCGACACCAGCCCCTTGTCGACGTTGTTCTGCGCGATCGACAACAGCCCGAAGTACGTCGCGGAACCCGGCAGCAGGGGGCCGATCGCCGCGGTGGTGTACGGCAGCGCCGACGCGAACCGGTAGCGGGCCATCAGCTGCCCGAACAACCCCACCAGCCCCGCGGCGACGGCTGTCGCGGCAACCGGCGAGAACCCGCCGGCGTAGTGCATGGCGCCGTACACGACCCAGGCGACACCGCCGTTGAGGGTCACCGCGAGCACGGTGGATCGTTCCTGCTGAAGCAGCACCGCGAAGGTCAGCGACAGCAGCATCGACGCGGCGATCTGCCAGTACGGCCGCGGGGAGATGTTCAGCGCAGCGTCCGGGTCCAGCTTGGCGCCCAGGTTCACCCCGAAGTACAGGATCACCAGCACGCCGACCACGATGCCGACGAAGAAGTACATGACCTCCAGCAGGCGCGCGGACGCGGTGATGTAGAAGCCGGTCAGGCCGTCCTGCACACCCGCGACCAGGGCCCGCCCGGGCAGCAGCGCGAACAGCCCACCGGTGATGACCGCGGACGCCTTCACGTCGACGTGCGTCAGCGTCAGCGCGACCCCTATCGCCGCCGGCGGCATCGCCGCCACCGTGAACTGGTAGAACTCCGGCAGCCCGCGCCCCGCGCACAGCCACGCCAGCCGGTCGCCGAGCATCGCCCCGACGGCGGCCGCGACGAACACGAGCAGACCGCCGCCGACCAGCACCGAGGCCGCCCCGGCGAGCAGCCCGCTCGCCGCGGTCAGCACCCAGGTCGGATACGGGTGCCGGTTGCGGCGGATCTCCGCGAGCCGCCCGTAGGCCTCCTCCAGGGAGATGTGGCTCTCCGGATCACTGAGGTCGTCGACGAGCCGGTACACGGCCGCCAGACGCGTGTAGTCCGTGCCGCGCCGCCGCACCGTGCGCGACGCCGACACCGGATCGTCCACCAGCGACGGCTGGTACGAGATCGACAGCAGCGTGAAGGTGACGTTCGGCTCGCAGCGGTCCAGCCCGTAGGACCGGCACACCGCGAACATCGCGGCCTCCACGTCCTCCGCGCCCTCACCGCCCGCCAGCAGCAGCTCACCGATACGCAGGGTCAGGTCGAGCACGCGCGGGACGGCCGGACCCTCCTCCTCCGCCTTCGGCATCCGCTCCGGCGCGGGCCGCTCGGCCACCGGCATGCGCAGCATCGTGCGCATCCGGTCCTGCCAGGGCAGGTCCTTCGTCAGGCTTATCCGCGGGATGCCGGTGGCGGGCGTGAACGCCGGCGAGGCGTCCTCGATGCTGTACCTGCCCGGGGTGGTGAACGCCGAGCCCTCCGGTTCCGAGGACGGCGACTGCAGTACCTCCAGCCCCGTGGGAAGGGCGAACTCGGAGGTGGTCTCCGACTCGCTGTCCGCCACCTCGATACCGGCCGGCGGCGTGAAAGCCATCCTCGCCTCGTCCGACTGCGGTTTGCGGTCCTCCGCTTCCGTCACGTGCGCAGCACTCCTCGTACGACACCTCCTGCCGCCCTCAGTATGCGCACAGACAATTCATCAGAGGGGGTGGCGTGTAGCGCCTCGTTGAGGGGTGGCGGTCGGGTGACGGGCGAACGGGCTGCACGCGCACGCGTACAGCCCGTTCACACGGCCAGAAGCCGAGGATCAGCCTCAGTGGCCGCCCTGGTCCTTGAAGCGCTTGTAGGAACGCTCGATCTCGGCCTCGGCCTCGGTACGGCCCACCCAGTCGGCACCCTCGACGGACTTGCCGGGCTCCAGGTCCTTGTAGACCTCGAAGAAGTGCTGGATCTCCAGGCGGTCGAACTCCGAGACGTGGTGGATGTCACGAAGGTGCTCCTGGCGCGGGTCCGTCGCCGGCACGCACAGCAGCTTGTCGTCGCCGCCGGCCTCGTCCGTCATGCGGAACATGCCGATCGCACGGCACTTGATGAGGCAGCCCGGGAACGTCGGCTCGTCCAGGATGACCAGCGCGTCCAGCGGGTCACCGTCCTCGCCGAGGGTGTTCTCGACGAAGCCGTAGTCGGTCGGGTAGGCGGTCGAGGTGAAGAGGCGACGGTCCAGGCGGATCCGACCGGTCTCGTGGTCCACCTCGTACTTGTTCCGCGAACCCTTCGGAATCTCGATCGTGACGTCGAACTCCACCGGTGGCTCCTCCATGATCAACACATAGTTCTGGTGGTTAAGTGTCCCTCACGCAGGTGTGTGATCGCGAAAGGGGCTGGTGGTCGTGCCGGAGATGAGACCTTGGCGAGCCGCGAAACCGCATGTGACGCGGGTCGCGGGCGCCGTGCGACCCCGTCTGGCACGAGCCGCGGAGGCCGTCCGGCCACGACTCGCGCGCGCCGCGACGGCCGCGGGACCGCGGATCGCGCGGCTCACCCGAGCCGCCCTGCCGCAGGCCGCACGCATCACCGGGCCGAAGACCTGGCAGTACACCGCGGGCGCCGCCACCGCCGGACTGGCGCTGGCCGCCGGAGTGGTGACCGCCGCCGGCCCCTGGGACTCCACCGGTCAGCGTACGGCCGAGCGGGACTGGGCGGCCGCCCAGGAACGCACGGGTGGCACAGATCACGGTCCTCATGCCGATACGTCCGACTCCTCCGGCACGGCGGCCGCAGGCCCCCGCCCCGCGCCCAGCGCCGCCTCCGTCCTGACCGGCCTCGGCGGCGGCGCCGGCACCGCCGGATCGGTCCCGAACGGCAAGGCCGTCGCCGGACTCGTCGGCCCGCTCCTGGCCGACCCGGCGCTCGGCAGCAGATCCGTGGCGATCGTCGACGTCGCCAGCGGCGAACGCCTCTACGGCGACGACTCCGGCAAGGCCCTCACCCCCGCCTCCACCACCAAGATCGCCACCGCTGTCGCCGCCCTCGACGCGCTCGGCCCCGACCACCGCCTCACCACCCGCACCGCCCTGGAACCCGACACCGGGGAACTGGTCCTCGTCGGCGGCGGCGACCCCACACTCACCGCCCGCAAGGAGGCCGAGGGCTGGGCGAGCCTGCGCGAACTCGCGGACCGCACCGCCCGCGCACTGAAGAAGCGGGACGTACGCCAGGTCACCCTTTCGTACGACAAGACGCTCTACGACGGCTCCGAACTGCACCCCATCGGGAACAACCCCAACCTCGCCCTGGTCAGCGCCCTCATGGTCGACGAGGCCCGCACCGACGACTCCACCAGCGGCCCGGTGAGGCGGGTCGAGGACCCCGCGAAGGACGCGGCCGCCCGGTTCGCGGACCTCCTCGCCGACCACGGCATCAAGACCAGCGCGCCCGGCCCCTCGAAGGCGACCGACCGCGCCGAACCGCTCGCCGAGGTCTCCTCACCGCCGCTGTCCTCCGTGGTCGAGCGCATGCTCACCAACAGCGACAACGACATCGCCGAGGCCCTCGCCCGCCAGACCGCCGTCGCGAGCGGCGCCCGCGCCGACTTCGACGGCGCGGGCAAGGCGATCAGGGACCGCCTGAAGAAGCTCGGCCTGCCCGTCGCGGGCGCCGACATCAAGGACGGCAGCGGCCTCGACCGCGCCGACAGACTGACGGCGGACCTGCTCACGGCACTGCTCGCCAAGGCGGCAGACCCGACCCGCCCCGAACTCCGCCCCGTCCTCACCGGCCTCCCCGTGGCCGGCTTCACCGGCACCCTCAGCACCCGCTACAGCGACGGCGCGGCCGGCGTCGTCCGCGCGAAGACAGGCACGCTGCACGGCGTGAACTCCCTGGCCGGCACGGTCGTCGACCAGGACGGCCGCCTCCTCGCCTTCGCGTTCCTGTCGACCGGCGACAATCCGTACGCCGCCCGGTCGGCACTGGACAGGACGGCCACCGCACTGGCGTCCTGCGGCTGCCGCTGACCTCACCGGCCCCCGCTTCCGCCACGCATCACGGCCTGCCCCAAGCGGGACCGCTCACGTACGGTTGACACATGACGAGCATCGGTGGTGCCGAGATGGTCGACTGGAATCTCGCGGTGGCGACCGCGACCCGGTTCGTGAGGCCGGGCCCGGAGGTGAGCCGCGACGAGGCCCGCGCCGTCGTCGCCGAGCTGCGCCGGCATGCCAAGGCCTCGGAGGAACACGTCCGGGGCTTCACTCGTATGGGCGCGGACGACATCCACGACACCCCGGTCCTCGTCGTCGACCGCCCCGGCTGGGTCCGGGCGAACGTCGCAGGCTTCCGGGAGATCCTCAAGCCCCTCCTCGACAAGATGCAGGAACGACGCACCACCAGTCCCGGCGGCGCCGTCCTCGGCGCGGTCGGCGGCAAGGTCACCGGCGTCGAACTCGGCATGCTGCTGTCCTTCCTCGCCTCCCGCGTCCTCGGCCAGTACGAGACCTTCGCCCCCGCCACCCGTGACCTCCCGGCGGGCGGCCCTCCTGGCTCACCCAGCGGCGGCGGCCGCCTCCTCCTCGTCGCCCCGAACATCGTGCACGTGGAGCGCGAACTCGACGTACAGCCACACGACTTCCGCCTGTGGGTGTGCCTGCACGAGGAGACCCACCGCACCCAGTTCAGCGCGGTGCCCTGGCTGCGGGACCACCTGGAGGGCGAAATCCAGTCGTTCTTGGGGGAGACCGACGTCGACCCCATGACCGTCCTGGAGCGCATCCGCGAAGCCGTTCAGTCCCTCTCCGGCGGCAGGCCCGAGACGGAGGAGGACGACGGCGGACGTTCTTTCGTCGAACTGGTGCAGACGCCGGCCCAGCGAGAGATCCTCGGCCGTCTCACCGCCGTGATGTCCCTCCTCGAAGGCCACGCCGACTTCGTGATGGACGGAGTCGGCCCCGCCGTGGTGCCGTCCGTCGCCGAGATCCGCGAGAAATTCCAGCAACGCCGCGCCAAGGGGGCGTCCCGGCTGGACATGACCCTGCGCAAACTGCTCGGCCTGGACGCCAAGTTGCGTCAGTACCGCGACGGCGAACGCTTCGTGCGCGCCGTCGTGGAACAGGTCGGCATGGACGGTTTCAACCGCGTGTGGACATCCCCGAACACCCTCCCCACCAAGGCGGAGATCGCCAAACCGGCGGACTGGATCGCGCGGGTGCACCGCAAGGCGGAGTCGTGAAACACGCGCCGAGTCGTGCATCTCATACGAAGGTCGTGAACCGAATCCGGCCGACGGCAGGTGAACGCCCCTGCAATCACCCGTCCGAGGGACCGTGAGCCATGGGTAGGCGTGCAATGCTCGGGGAACGGCCCGGTTCTGTCACCATCTACACACTCTGAGTGACCGAGCTTCGGGCTCACCCCCCGACAACTTCATGAAGGGAACCGGACATGGGTCCCCATCCTGCGGTCGCGGCGATACGCCTGGCGGTCCGCCGCGTCCTCCACGACATCCTCACCGAACACAGCCGCATCCACGACGTGCCCGCGCCCGGCAACCCGCGCGCGGCCTCCCTCAAGACCTCGCACGCGCCGTCCCCCGGCACGCAGCGAGCCGCCGGGAGCACCGCACTCGAAACGTCGTACGAGCTCCCCGGCCAGAGCCCCCAGGAGCCCCCGCGCGCTGCCCCGCACGAGCGGCCCCCCTCCCCGCTCGTGCTCGTGGCATGCTCCGGTGGCGCCGACTCCATGGCCCTCGCCTCCGCCCTCGCGTTCGAAGCCCCCAAACTCGGCATCCGCGCCGGCGGCATCACCGTCGACCACGGCCTCCAGCCCGGCTCCGACCTGCGCGCCGAAGAAGTCGTCCTGCGCCTGCGCCAACTCGGCCTCGACCCGGCCGAGTCCCTCGCCGTGACCGTCGGCCGCACCGGCGGACCCGAGGCAGCGGCCCGCGACGCCCGCTACGCCGCCCTCGACGACGCGGCCGTACGCCACGGCGCTTTCGCCGTCCTCCTCGGCCACACCCGCGACGACCAGGCCGAGACCGTCCTCCTCGGCCTCGCCCGCGGCTCCGGCATCCGCTCCCTGTCCGGAATGGCCGCGGTCTCGGGGGCCGGCGGCCGTTACCGTCGCCCCTTCCTCGGACTCGACCGGCAGACCGCCCGCAAGGCCTGCATGGTCCAGGCCCTGCCGGTCTGGGACGACCCCCACAACTCCGACCCCGCGTACACCAGGTCCCGCCTGCGCCAAGAGGGCCTGCCTGCCCTGGAGAAGGCGCTCGGCAAAGGTGTCGTGGAGGCTCTCGCCCGCACCGCCCAGCTCTCCCGCGACGACGCCGACGCCCTCGACGCCTGGGCCAGCCAGGCCGAGGCCGGCGTACGCGACGCGACCGGCCTCCTGGAGTGCGCCAAGCTGTACGCGCTGCCGCCCGCCGTACGCCGCCGGATCCTGCGCCGCGCAGCCATCGAAGCCGGGGCGCCCGCCGGTTCGCTGTTCGCCCGCCACATCGAGGAAGTCGACCGTCTGATCACCGGCTGGCGCGGCCAGGGAGCCATCAACCTCCCCGGCAAGGTCGTCGCCCAGCGGCAGGGTGGCAGACTGGTGATTCGGCAAGGCTGATTCCCGACCCCTCCACAGCAGACCACGGAGGGGCCGGTGAGCCGAGAATGCGGGACGACCGACCGAAAGTGATGCGGGTGGACGCGAAAGACATGGGTGCCGACCTCCAGCAGGTACTCATCACCAAGGAAGAGATCGACGCCAAGCTGGCAGAGCTGGCAGCGAAGATCGACGCGGAGTACGAAGGCAAGGACCTGCTCATCGTCGGTGTCCTCAAGGGCGCGGTGATGGTCATGGCCGACCTCGCCCGGGCGCTGTCCACCCCCGTCACCATGGACTGGATGGCGGTGTCGTCCTACGGCGCCGGCACCCAGTCCTCCGGTGTCGTGCGGATCCTCAAGGACCTCGACACCGACATCAAGGGCCGGCACGTCCTGATCGTCGAGGACATCATCGACTCCGGCCTGACCCTGTCCTGGCTGATCAACAACCTCGGCTCGCGCGAGCCCGAGTCCCTGAAGATCTGCACCCTGCTGCGCAAGCCGGACGCCGCGAAGGTCTCCATCGACGTCGAATGGGTCGGCTTCGACATCCCCAACGAGTTCGTCGTGGGCTACGGCCTCGACTACGCCGAGAAGTACCGCAACCTCCCGTTCGTCGGTACGCTCGCGCCCCACGTCTACGGCGGCTGAGCCCCACGGTCCGCGACCGCGGACCCGAAGGGCCCAAGCACCGTAGGAAGATCGGGAACCCCGGCGGGCCTCGCGCCGTTGGAGCATGCAGACGGGCTTGCCAGCCGTCCCGTGCGGCTTCGCGCGACGAAGCTGGGGTACCGTCAGAAGAACTGTCTTATCAAACTCACTATGGCAGGAGGGACGGGGCGGCACCGCTCCGTATGGATGGACGTGAAGCGATACTTCCGTGGGCCGGTCATGTGGATCGTGCTGGCCGTCCTTGCCGTGGTCGTGTTGATGCAGGTCGTCGGCTCGTCCGGCGGCTACAAGACGGTGGACACCGGCCAGGTCGTCCAGGCGATCAATGACAACAAGGTCGAGTCGGCCAAGCTGACCACTGGTGACGAGAACACCATCAAGGTCCAGCTCAAGGACGGCGAAAAGGTCGAGGGCGCCACCAAGATCCAGGCGAGCTACATCGGCGACCAGGGCGTGACCATCGCCAGCACGCTGCAGAACAAGTACCAGGACAAGCAGATCCCGGACGGCTACACGGTCTCGCCGTCCAAGCAGAACCCGTTCGTCGGGATCCTGCTCTCCCTGCTCCCCTTCGTCCTCATCGTCGTCGTCTTCCTGTTCCTGATGAATCAGATGCAGGGCGGCGGCTCCCGAGTCATGAACTTCGGGAAGTCCAAGGCGAAGCTCATCACCAAGGACACCCCCAAGACGACGTTCTCGGACGTCGCCGGCTCGGACGAGGCCGTCGAGGAACTCCAAGAGATCAAGGAATTCCTCCAGGAGCCGGCCAAGTTCCAGGCCGTCGGCGCCAAGATCCCCAAGGGCGTACTGCTCTACGGGCCTCCCGGAACCGGCAAGACGCTCCTCGCGCGCGCCGTCGCCGGTGAGGCGGGCGTCCCCTTCTACTCGATCTCCGGTTCCGACTTCGTCGAGATGTTCGTCGGTGTCGGTGCCTCCCGAGTCCGTGACCTGTTCGAGCAGGCCAAGGCGAACGCCCCGGCGATCGTCTTCGTCGACGAGATCGACGCGGTCGGCCGCCACCGCGGCGCCGGGCTCGGCGGCGGTCACGACGAGCGCGAGCAGACCCTCAACCAGCTGCTCGTCGAGATGGACGGCTTCGACGTCAAGGGCGGCGTGATCCTCATCGCCGCGACGAACCGGCCCGACATCCTCGACCCCGCCCTCCTGCGCCCCGGCCGCTTCGACCGCCAGATCGCGGTCGACCGCCCGGACATGCAGGGCCGTCTGGAGATCCTCAAGGTCCACCAGAAGGGCAAGCCGGTCGCCCCGGACGTCGACCTGTCGGCGGTCGCCCGCCGCACGCCGGGCTTCACCGGCGCGGACCTGAGCAACGTCCTCAACGAGGCCGCGCTGCTCACCGCCCGCTCGGACAAGAAGCTCGTCGACAACCAGATGCTGGACGAGGCCATCGACCGCGTCGTGGCGGGCCCGCAGAAGCGGACCCGGATCATGTCGGACAAGGAGAAGAAGATCACCGCGTACCACGAGGGCGGACACGCCCTGGTCGCGGCGGCCTCCCCGAACTCCGACCCGGTCCACAAGATCACGATCCTGTCGAGAGGCCGCGCGCTCGGCTACACCATGGTCCTGCCGGACGAGGACAAGTACTCCACGACCCGCAACGAGATGCTGGACCAGCTGGCCTACATGCTGGGCGGCCGCGCGGCCGAGGAGCTCGTCTTCCACGACCCGACCACCGGTGCCGCCAACGACATCGAGAAGGCCACGACCACCGCACGCGCGATGGTCACGCAGTACGGCATGACCGAGCGTCTCGGCGCGATCAAGTTCGGCGGCGACAACACCGAGCCCTTCCTCGGACGTGAAATGGCTCACCAGCGCGACTACTCGGAAGAGGTCGCCGCGCTCGTGGACGAGGAAGTAAAGAAGCTCATCGAGAACGCGCACAACGAGGCCTGGGAGATCCTGGTCGAGAACCGCGACGTCCTCGACAACCTGGTGCTCCAGCTGCTGGAGAAGGAGACGCTGGGCAAGGAGGAGATCGCCGAGATCTTCGCCCCCATCGTCAAGCGTCCCCCGCGGCCCGCCTGGACCGGGTCCTCCCGCCGCACGCCGTCCACCCGTCCGCCGGTGCTCTCCCCCAAGGAGCTCGCCCTGACGAACGGCGCCAACGGCGCGACCCCGGCGATCAGCACCGCCAAGTCGACGGTGACGGAGCCCGCCCCGGCGACGGAGCCGGCTCCCGAGGAGCGTCCCGAGAGCTGACGCCCCGCCCGGTGAGCGCACCGGGCCCGGAATGGATGCCGCGCCCCCCTGGTTCTAGCCTGGGGGGCGCGGCATTTCCGTATGCCCGCAGTTCAGACGCGTGACCCACACGCGCCACCCGCGAAGGAACGAGGCACCACATGACCGACCCCGTGACGCTGGACGGCGAGGGCCGCATCGGCGAGTTCGACGAGAAGCGCGCCGAGAACGCCGTACGCGAACTGCTGATCGCGGTCGGCGAGGACCCGGACCGCGAGGGCCTCAGGGAGACGCCGGCGCGGGTGGCGCGGGCGTATCGGGAGCTTTTGGCGGGACATGCGCAGCAGCCCGAGGACGTTCTGACGACCACGTTCGACATTGGGCACGACGAGATGGTCCTGGTGAAGGACATCGAGATCGTATCTTTGTGTGAACATCACATGTTGCCATTCCATGGCGTAGCCCACATTGGGTACATTCCGGCTGAAAGCGGCAAAATCACCGGCTTGTCGAAGCTCGCGCGGCTGGTCGAGGTGTTCGCCCGTCGACTCCAGGTGCAGGAACGACTCACCACGCAGGTTGCCGATTCCCTCATGAAGATCCTTGAGGCTCGGGGCGTGATCGTCGTGGTCGAGGCCGAGCACATGTGCATGTCGGTGCGGGGGATTCGTAAGCCCGGTGCCAAGACCACGACGTCCGCGGTGCGGGGCCAGCTTCGGGACGCTACGACCCGCGCCGAGGCAATGAGCCTGATACTGGCGCGCTAGCAAGCCCGAGCGGCATCAGTTGCAGCTCGTTGAATCGGCTTGGGCGGAAGTGCGCGAGGTACGGCTTCGCGGCGCCGGAAGCACGAAGCCGTTCACTCTCTACAGCTACCGTCTCGCCCCCTACCCGGGCTTTCTCGTGAACGGTCACCTCGCCCGCCAGCCCTGGTGAGCCGAGGGCCCTACGTCGTGGGCGTAGCCCCCGCGCCGTTGTGTTCGTCGTCCTCCGGGAGTTTGCAGACTCGTTCCAGGAAGACGGCTGCCGCTATGACGCCGAGGCCGGCCAGGACGGAGAAGCCGGCGTAGATGGCCTGGTCGCGGCGGGCGGGGATGTCGAGGTACTCCAGGAGGAAGACGCCCGTGCCGCCGTACATGCCGGCGACGAGGGCGGCTACCAGGGCGCTGGCCTGGCCGAAGACGACCGCGCGGGCGGCCATCAGGGGATCGACGCCCTTGGCCTCGGGTTGACGTTCGCGCTGGGCCTTGAGGCGGGCGCGGATCGAGATCGCCGTGGACAGGAGGACCACGGCGATCAGGGCGAGGACGATGGGGGCGGCCAGGGGGACGCTGGGCAGGGTCCCGACGGCGTTCCACAGGCGGGCACCCGCCCAGGACAGGACTCCGGCGATGATGAACACGCCGGCCAGCAGCCTGATGCGCAGCTCTCTCACGGTGTTCCTTCAGCTCCCCCGGGTGCCCGCGGATGGTGGTCGTCTTGACCTTAACGACTACTCGGGCAGCTGGAGTTCCAGGTCCACGCGCGGCGCCACGCCGTCCAGGGTGACGGTGCCGAGCAGTTCGGCGACCGCGCCGCGGCCGGGCAACTGGGCCTCGGGTTCGAGGTCGTGCCAGGGGGCGAGGACGAACGCCCGTTCGTGGGCGCGGGGGTGGGGGAGCGTGAGGTGCGGGTCGTCGGAGACGACGTCGGCGTAGGAGACGATGTCGACGTCGAGGGTGCGTGCGCCCCAGCGTTCGTCGCGGACCCGGTGGAAGGCCTCCTCGACCGCGTGCGCGCGCTCCAGCAGGGAGGACGGGGGGAGCGTGGTCTTGAGGACCACGACGGCGTTGAAGTAGGAGGGCTGGCTGCCCGGCTCGACGCCCCAGGGTTCGGTCTCGTAGACGGGGGAGACGCCCTTGATGCGGACGCCGGGGGTGTCCTCCAGCGCGTCGATGGCGCCCTGGAGGGTCTCCAGGCGGTTGCCGAGGTTGGAGCCGAGGGAGATCACGGCCCGTTTCGGGTTGCTGAGGGTGGTGTCGGCGGCGTCGACCTGCTCGACGACGGAGGCGGGTACCGGCTGTACGGTCGGGTCGCTGGGGCCCTTGATGAAGGGTGCAGTCATACTCGGCTCCGGGTGATGGTGACGGTCACGTCGTCGAAGGGGACCGTGATCGGCGCGTCCGGTTTGTGGACGGTGACCTCGACCTCGTGGACCCCTTCGTGCTTCAGACAGGCCTGGGCGATGCGTTCGGCGAGGGTCTCGATGAGATTGACCGGGTCGCCCTCGACGACGGCCACGACCTCCTCCGCCACGATGCCGTAGTGCACGGTCTTCGCCAGGTCGTCGTCCGCGGCGGCGGGCCGGGTGTCGAGGCCCAGGACGAGGTCCACGACGAAGACCTGGCCCTGCGCGCGTTCCTCGGGGAACACGCCGTGGTACCCGCGGGCCTTCAGGCCGCGCAGCGCGACACGATCCACGCGAATCACTCCTGCAATCGTCGGTGAGGGCCGGTCGGTGCCGTGTGCGGGCGGCACACCGGCCTCGAACGAATCTACCTGCGGGCACTGACAGGGCCGGGCCAGGGGGCGTGGGCCCGGTCCGGTGCCGGCAGGATTCACCGTGTGTTTCCCCTGGGGAATCCGGCGGCTCACGGGTTGGTAGCCGCCCCTACCCGCACACACGTGATTCCAACCACTTCTTGGTCCCGGAAGGGCCCGAGGGTCCCCTTGCGGGTGGTCGTGCGGGCAGGGGGCGTCACCGCGGTCGTCCCCCCCTGCGGGACCCTGGTGGGTCCTGCCGGTCCTGTACGGCGCCTACCCACTCAGGCGGGGGTGTCGTCGTTTTCGTCCTCGTCGTTCTCGGCCAGAACCGGCGAGGCGTGGTGCGACCACATCTTCCAGCCCTCGGCCGTGCGCCGGAACACGTTCGTGGCGACCACCAGCTGGCCGACGAGCGGGCCGAGCTCTTCGCCCGCGTCGGGTGCGGGGCCGCCGCTGAGGATGTTCTCGGTGCAGGTCACCAGGGCGGTGTCGCCGGTGACGGAGACGTGCACGTCGGTCAGGAAGAACTGGATGTAGTCGGTGTTCGCCATGATCAGCGCGTACGACCTGAGGACCTCGCCGCGTCCGGTGAGCACCGGCCAGCCGGGGTGCACGCAGGAGATCACGCCGGCGTCGGCCGGGTCGTGGTACGTCTCGTCGATGCCGAGGTCGGTCGGGCTGAGCCAGAGCTTGGACAGCTGCTCGAAGTCGCCGCTCTCCACGGCCTCGTAGAAGGCGGTGTTGGCCGCCTCCACCTGTTCGACGTCGGTGTGGGGGGCGCTCACCGGGCTCCTTCAGGGCCGCCGGGCGCGGTTCCGGCGTCGCGCGCCTCTTCGATGGCGCGGGTGACCCGCACCGCGTCCGCCGTGGCGCGTACTTCGTGCACGCGTACGGCCCATGCGCCGGCCTGGGCCGCGAGCGCCGAGACGGCGGCCGTGGCGGCGTCGCGCTCTCGGGCGGGCGGCGGCTCGCCCTGCGGGCCGGCGAGTACGCGGCCGAGGAACCGCTTGCGGGAGGCGGCGACGAGGAGGGGGTGGCCGAGGGTGAGCAGCCGGTGGAGGTGGGCGAGGAGCACGAGGTCGTGCTCGGCGTCCTTGGAGAAGCCGAGGCCGGGGTCGACGACGATGCGGTCGGGGGCGATACCGCCCTCCAGGACGGCCTCCACGCGTGCGTGGAGCTCCTCGACGACCTCGGCGACGACGTCGGCGTACACGCCCTTGACGTTCCCGCCGGCGAGGAAGCCCCGCCAGTGCATGACGACGAAGGGGGCGCCGGCGTCGGCGACGACCGGGATCATCGCGGGGTCGGCGAGGCCGCCGCTGACGTCGTTGACGAGGGCGGCGCCGGCGGCGAGGGCCTGCTCGGCGACGGAGGCGCGCACGGTGTCGACGGAGATCGTGACGCCCTCGGCGGCGAGGCCGCGGACGACGGGGATGACGCGGCGCAGTTCCTCGGCCTCGTCCACGCGGGTGGCGCCGGGGCGGGTGGACTCGCCGCCGACGTCGACCAGGTCGGCGCCCTCCTCGACGAGGGCGAGGCCGTGCTTGACGGCGGACGTCGTGTCGAACCAGCGGCCGCCGTCGGAGAAGGAGTCCGGGGTCACGTTGACGACTCCCATGACCGCGCACCGGTCCCACCGGGGGAGGCCCGCGACGTGCCCGCGTCCGCTGTGCTTGCTCATACGTTCAGCGTATGCGCTCCGCCGGGAGGCCGGGACAGGTCGGGGTGGGACAGGGCTGTGGGCGGGTGCAGGGCCGTTGTGGCTGGTCGCGCCCACGCGGCGGAGCCGCATGTCGAACACAGCCCCGCGCCCCTTGGCGGCGCTGCCGCTAGGCCGCTCGGACGTCCCGCTCCGCCACCCGGTGCGCGCACGGGCGCGGGGCGGCCGTGCGGCGGCGCAGGAAGCGGGGCAGCGGCAGGGCCATGTTCACGAAGCCTTCCGCCTGCATGGCGGCGAGACCGAGGCGGGGCAGGTCGGCCGAGGCGCGATAGACCACGAAGCGGGGCTCCCAGCGGGGCTGGAACTTCGCGTTGAACTTGTACAGCGACTCGATCTGGAACCAGCGGGAGAGGAAGACCAGCAGTCCCCGCCAGGCGCGCAGCACCGGTCCCGCGCCGATCTTCTCGCCGCGTGCCAGGGCCGAGCGGAACATGGCGAAGTTGAGGGACACGCGCGCGATGTCGAACCTCGGGGCGGCCTGGAGGGCGGCCACGATCAGCAGTTCGTTCATGCCGGGGTCGGCCGCGCGGTCGCGGCGCATCAGGTCCAGGGAGACGCCGTCGGTGCCCCAGGGCACGAAGTGCAGGATCGCCTTCAGGTCGCCGTAGGGGCCCGGCTCGTCGTCCGCCTTGTGGGCGGTGGCGATCAGGCAGTCCCCGTCGGACGGGTCGCCGACGCGGCCGAGCGCCATGGAGAAACCGCGCTCGGTGTCGGTGCCGCGCCAGTCCTCGGCGGCCTGGCGGATCCGCTCCAGCTCGGTCTCGCCGAGGTCACGGACACGGCGTACCCGGGTCTCGTAACCGGCGCGCTCGATGCGCTTGACCATCTGACGCACATTGCGCATCGCGCGGCCGGTGAGCGAGAAATCCGGGACGTCCACCACCGCCTCGTCGCCCAGTTCGAGGGCGTCGAGCCCGGTCTCGCGGGTCCAGACCTCGGCGCCGGTCTCGGAGCAGCCCATGACGGCGGGGGTCCAGGAGTGGGCCTTGGCCTCGTCCATGAAGCGTTCGATGGCGCCGGGCCAGGCCTCGACGTCGCCGATGGGGTCGCCGCTGGCGAGCATCACGCCGGAGACGACGCGGTAGGTGACCGCGGCCTTGCCGCTGGGGGAGAAGATGACGGCCTTGTCGCGGCGCAGTGCGAAGTGGCCGAGGGAGTCGCGGCCGCCGTGCCTGGCGAGCAGGGCGCGCAGCCGGGCCTCGTCGTCCTCGGTGAGGGCGGCGGCCGGGTGCTCGGGGCGGAAGGCCAGGTAGATGGTGGTGATCGCGGTGAGCAGGCCGAGGGCGCCGAGGGAGAAGGCGACCGTCCAGGAGGTGGTGCCCTGGTAGTCGACCGGGCCCTCGAAGCCGAACAGGCCGTACAGGACGTGGGTGATGCGGTCCGCCAGGCTCGGGTCGCCGACGAGGGTCTTCGGGTGGGCGCTGACGATGACGAGCCCGAGGGCGAGCGAACCGGCGCCCATGAGGACGAAGTTGGCGAGTGCGCGCCAGCGGCTGCGCGGGTCGGGCAGGGCCGCGAACTGGTCGCGGTGGCGCAGCAGGGGCGCGAGCAGCGCGAGGGAGATCAGGACGCCGATGACGGAGTGGCGGTAGGTGAACTGCGCCACCGCTCCGGCCGGCAGCAGGACGACGGCGGCGCGCCAGGCCCTGCGCTTGCCGCGCTTGAGGCCGTGCGCGAGCAGCAGCAACAGCACGCCGGCGCCGAGCGAGAGGGCGGCCGCGAACGGGCCCGTCGCGCCCGGCAGCACCTCGGCGATGGCGTGCATACGGCTGTGCCGGAAGCGCGGGAAGACACCGGCGGCGACGTCCAGCAGGCCGACCAGGGCGCAGGCCCTGCCGAGGAGGACGGGAACGGCCTCGGGGCGCGGGCCGCGCAGCACGTTCCGCACGCGGCTCGACAGATGCCCCACCTGGGGAGATCGTTGAGGAACCTTGCCCGACATTTCCACATCTGTCCTGACAGACATCGCATCCCATTAGTTCTGCGAGAGACCTTGGATCCGGTGCCGATTCGGGCATCCGGCGACATTGCGCCCTCTAGGACGGTGTCTTGAGGGGAGAGGTTCACTCGGCTCCCCAAAACCGTTTCAAAGGCCAAGGAAAGTCCGGGGCAAGCCCTTGCGAAGGTGCGGGGGAGGCGACGCGCGGGGCAGGTGTCCGCGCTCGTGGTCCGGGCGGAAAGCGCGGGCAGGTAACCATCGATGGGTCTCACGAGCGACAAGGTGTCGGCGCTGACGGTGCTCGCGGCCGTAGGGCTGTTCGTCGGCACGGTGTGGCTGTGGCCACGGCTGGCGCGGCGGGGCGCGCGGGCCGTCGCCGGGCGCGTCGGGCTGCTGCTGGCCACGCAGTTGGCGCTCTTCGCGTCGGTCGGCCTCCTCGCCAACCAGGCCTTCGGGTTCTACGCGAGCTGGGCCGACCTGTTCGGGCAGGAGAAGGACCAGGGCGTCGTAGTGGACCACGTGCCGGCGGGCGGGGCGCTGCGGGTCGCCGCGACGCAGCGGGTGCCGGGGGCGAGGAGTGCCGGTCCGCAGCGCGGCGGCCGGATCGAGAAGGTCGACATCGTGGGCCGTACGACACGCATCGCTACGCCCGCGTATGTCTATCTGCCGCCCGAATACTTTCAGCCGGAATACCGGACGCGTACGTTCCCCGCGGCCCTGGTCCTCACCGGCTATCCGGGTACGGCCCAGGCGCTGGTGGACAAACTCGACTACCCGCGCACGGCCGCCCGGCTGGTCGAGGAAGGCCGTACGGAGCCGATGATCCTGGTGATGATGCGGCCCACCGTGGCGCCGCCTCGCGACACCGAATGCGTGGACGTCCCCGGGGGCCCGCGGACCGAGACGTTCTTTGCGTCCGATCTGCCCGAGGCGGTGAGCGGCCACTACAGGGTCGGCGGGAATCCGGGCAGTTGGGGCGTCATCGGCGACTCCACCGGCGGCTACTGCGCGCTCAAGCTCGCCATGCACCATCCGCGCGTGTACGCCGCCGGTGCGGGACTCTCCGCCTACTACAAGGCGCCGGTCGACGCCACGACCGGCGATCTCTTCCACGGCGACGAGGAACTGCGCAATCGCGCGAACCTGTGGTGGTGTCTTGACCACATGCCGGCTCCGGACACTTCCCTGCTCGTCAGCAGCAGCAAAGTTGGAGAATCCAACTACAAGGACACGCTGAAGTTCATTGAGCGCGTGAAGGCGACCGGGCTGACCCGGATCTCGTCGATCGTCCTCGAAAGCGGAGGGCACAACTTCAACACCTGGCGGCGGGAGATTCCGGGGACCTTGGAGTGGATGAGCGGACGGCTGGACGGCAGGTGAGGTGGCCGATCCGGCTTTTTGATCTTGGTTCGTGGTCAATTAGGTGACGGAACTGAATCCTGGTGCCAAGTGAACGACTCGGGATGGCTGTCTTTTTACGGGGCGGGGCGCCAAGATTCGCCTACGCGCGGTAAGTTTCTGGCCATGCCACGTGGACGTCACCGCCATTCCCCGCCCTTGCACAGGATGCTGCCCCCGTCGGCCATCGCGGGCGTGTCCGTCGTCTGTGCGCTCGCCCCCTGGGTGTTCTCCGAAACCATGGCGTTGCGCGGCTTCGCCGCGGCCGCCGCGGCGACGGCGGTCGTGGGTGCGGTCGTCCTGCGCCGCTGGGACACGCACGCGGGCAAGCAGGTCGCCGACCTCACGCGCGCGCGTGCCAGCGACGAGTGGCGGCACGAGGAGCGGGTCGCCGAACTGGAGGCCGACCTCGAGGAGTCGCGCGAGCTGCGCGTGAAGCTCGAGCAGCGGCTGCGCGGCAAGCGGGCCGAGCTCGCCGGGCTGCGCAACGAGCACGCCTCGCTGCTGCGGCGGTACGCCACGTCGGAGACCGAGCGCGCGACCGTCCTGGAGGAGCGCCGGGTTCTGGAGATAGAGGCCGCCGCGCCCGCGCGTGCGCTGCCGCCGGTACCGGAGCCGGGTGACGACGGGGGAGAGGCCGCCGACGACGCCGCTGCCGAGTTCGCCGGGACCGCCGAGGAGGCGGGGGCTGTGGCTGCCCCGGCCGAGGCGGACGGTGCGGACGGTGCGGACGGCGTGGACGGCGTGGACGGCGTGGAGTGCGTGGCGGACGACGAGGCTGCCGAGGCGGTCGAGGACGGCGAGGACGCAGCGGGCGCGGAGGCTGCCGAAGAGGCGCCGGTGGACGCGAAGGTCTTCTCGCCGGAGGGTTCGCGGCTGTTCCTGCGGGCCAAGGCGGCGCTGGCGCGTTTGGACAAGGACGGCGGGGCGGCGGAGGACGGCGAGGCGAAGGGCGAGGCGGCCGACGAGGACTTGCCCGGGGGGAGGTCCGAGGACACCTCCGAGGGGACGTCCGAGGACACCTCCGAGGGGACGTCCGAGGAGACGTCCGAGGAGACGTCCGAGGAGACGTCCGCCGAGGGCGAGTCGCAGTCGTCCGTGGACGCATCGCCCCTGGGCGAGGCTTCGCAGGACGAGTCGGGCGCGGACCGGTCGGTCGAGGACGAGCCCGTGAAGGCGAAGTCCGTCAAGAAGTCCGTCAAGGAGCCCTCCAAGGACGAGTCCCCGAAGAACGACCCCCCGAAGGGCGACGGCCCGTCCGGCGGCAGGCCGTTGAAGGACGCCTCGGGTGACGCCGGGGTTGAGGGGGCCGGTGCCTCCGAGACGGAGCCCGTGCTGGAGGACGACCCACAGGGGAAGTCCGGGGCGGTCGACGGGCACGAGCACGCGGCCGCCGTCACCCCGGCAGGCGCCCTCGCCACGACCCGGCCGGCGCTGCCCGCCGCCCGGCGCCCCGCGGGGCACTTCATCGAGCCGACCGCGGTGGCCGTCGCGCCGGCCGCGCCCGTACGGCGTCCGGCGGTCGAGGGCGGGTTCGACTTCTTCGGCACGAAGCAGGGCACGGAGCCGTCCGCGCTGGAGTCCGTGCAGAACGAGGACCTCGCCGACGTCGTCGGCCAGGAGGCCCTCGCCCTGCACAAGGCCGAGTCCGAGGCCGAGTTCAAGCCGGCCGACGAGGAGTCCCGGGGCATCGGCCAGGTCATCGACCTGACGGCGCACGACGAGACCGAGCAGATTGACGTACAGGGGCTGCGGAGCGCGGTCTCCTGACGCAGGAGGGGCGACGGCTCGCTCGCGAGGCCGCCGCCACCTTCCGTGACGGGGACGGCTCGGGCCCTCTCCAGGGGGCTCACGCCACCGCTCAGGACGGCTCACGCCACCTCTCAGTCATGGCTCAGGCCACCCCTCGGGGACGGCTCACGCCACCTCTCAGTCATGGCTCAGGCCACCTCCCGGGACGGGCTCGCGCTACCTTCCGGGGCCGCTCCGGCCTTCCGGGGCGGGCTCACGCCACCTCCCCGGACCGTTCAGGCCGCGCCCCCGGAGCCGCTCAGGCCGCCTCCCGGAGCCGCTGAGGCGCCCCTGGGACGGGCTCACGCCACCTCCCGGGACCGCTCAGGCCCCCCGGGACCGCTCAGGCCCCCCGGGGACCGCTCACGCCATCCACCGATCCGGCCGGGCATCTCTCCGCCCCGTTCGGGATCGCTCCGCCTGGCCCCGGAGCAGCTCCGACGCCTCCTCGGCGTCCCTCAGGCGGGCGGTGACCGTCTTGTTGGCCCCCGTGTCCACGTGGACGTCGGCGACGCCCCACAGGCGCTCCCAGGGCCCCTGGGCCAGTCGGACGCTCTGGACCTTGGCGTGCGGTACCAGGGCGAGGCTGCGGCGGAGCAGGCCCGTGCGGGCGGCGAACACCGCGTCCGTGACGGCGAGACCGTAGCCGCGCCACCACAGCGGCACGCACCTGGCCGCGCGACGTGGCGGACGGGACAGGGACGCGCGGCTCGGGACCGTCACCCCGGGCAGCACGCGCGCGACGACCGACTCGGCCACCTCGCGCGGTGCCACCGGGAGCAGGAGCGAGTTGGCGGAGCCGGCCACGTCCAGTTCCACCCGCACCCAGCCGCGTCGTCGCCACAGCAGCGGCTCGACGATCCGTACCGTCTGCACACGGCCCGGCGGCACCGTCTCGTGGGCGCGGTCGAGGAGGCCGTGGTCGATGCGCAGCCCGTCCTGCGACTCGCCCACCGTCCAGTCGTACTCGGTCACGAACCGCCCCACGCTGCTCGCCCCCGCCGCGCCGACCAGGGGAATCGCGGTTGCCAGGACCGTCCACGCGCTCTCGGTGACCAGCCACAGGATCGTCGGTACGACCAGCGCGGCAACCAGCGTCGCCCAGGTCGCGCCGGTGAGGACGAGGGAGGTGGCGAGGACGGCGGGCGGGACCCGCAGGAGTTGCTGGGCCGGCGCCTCACCGACCTCGTGCGCCGTCTCGGGGGCGAAACCGGCGGCGCGCGCGAGGAGTTCCGCACGCAGGGCGCGCGCCTCCTCCGCGCCCAGGAAGGCGAGTTCGTCCTTCTTGTCGGCGCCTATGACGTCCAGCTTCAGCTTCGCGACGCCCGCCACGCGCGCGAGGAGCGGCTGGGTGACGTCGATCGCCTGGATGCGTTCCAGCCGGATGTGCGCGGTGCGCCGGAACAGCAGACCGGTGCGGATGCGCAACTCCGCGTCGGTCACCGCGAAGTGCGTGTACCACCAGGTGAGGAAGCCGTACAGGGCGGCCGCCGGAAGCAGCACGGCGAGTGCGATCAGCAGCGTGGTCGTGGTCAGCCTGGTGAGCTGGCGCTGCGCCTGGTCCGGGTCGTGCACCGCCCAGCCGATCAGCACGGCCACCGGCGCCCACGCGCGCCTGAGCGGCGTCACGGGGTGCAGGCGCCGCTCGGACACCGGCCGCCGCTCGCGTACGGCGCCGCCGACGCCGGGCGTCGTCACAGGCCCGCCGATCGTGCCTCGCCGAGCTCGGTGAGCCGGTCGCGCAGCCGTTCCGCCTCCGCCGGATCCAGGCCGGGGATGGTGGCGTCGGTCGCGGCGGCCGCCGTGTGCAGTTGCACGCTGGCCAGCCCGAAGTGCCGCTCCACGGGGCCGGAGGTGACCTCGACCAGTTGCATACGGCCGTACGGCACGACCGTCTCCTCCCGCCACAGCACGCCCCGGCTGATCAGCAGGTCGTCGGCGCGCTCGGCGTAGCGCCAGGAACGCCAGTTGTGGCCCAGCATCACCCAGCCCCACGCCATCAGCGCGAGCGGTAGCACCGAGAACGCCGCCCAGCCGGGCCCGGCCAGCAGTCCGAGCAGCAGTCCCAGGCCGATCGCCAGCAGTCCCAGCCACACCACCAGCAGCAGCCGGCGCATGCGCAGCAGGCCCGGCGGCAGGCCGGTCCACCCCGGCTCGTCCCCCGCCCGCTCGTTCCCCGCAGTACCCGTGTTCTGTGGGCTCCCCGTCTCCATGGGGCCAGCGTACGTAGGAGAGACTGTGTCCATGACTCCTACGACGGAGACCATGGTCGGTATCGGCGGCGCCGCGGAGAGCACCGACATGGTGCTCAACATCGGGCCCCAGCACCCCTCCACGCACGGCGTGCTGCGCCTGAAACTCGTGCTGGACGGCGAGCGCATCATCAGCGCGGAGCCGGTGATCGGCTACATGCACCGCGGCGCCGAGAAGCTCTTCGAGGCCCGTGACTACCGCCAGATCATCATGCTCGCCAACCGCCACGACTGGCTGTCGGCGTTCTCCAACGAGCTGGGCGTCGTCCTCGCCGTCGAGCGCATGCTCGGCATGGAGGTGCCCGAGCGGGCCGTGTGGACGCGGACGCTGCTCGCCGAGCTCAACCGGGTGCTCAACCACCTGATGTTCCTCGGGTCGTATCCGCTGGAACTGGGCGGGATCACGCCGATCTTCTACGCCTTCACGGAGCGCGAGGAGCTCCAGCACGTGATGGAGGAGGTCTCCGGCGGGCGGATGCACTACATGTTCAACCGGGTCGGCGGCCTGAAGGAGGACCTGCCGGCGGGGTGGACCACGCGCGCGCGTACCGCCGTCGCCGACGTGCGTTCCCGGATGGACCGGTTCGACGACCTGGTCCTCGGCAACGAGATCTTCCGGGGGCGCACGCGGGGCGTGGGCACTCTCACGCCGGAGATCGTGCACGCCTACGGCGTGAGCGGGCCGATCGCGCGCGCCGCGGGCGTGGACTTCGACCTGCGCCGCGACGAGCCCTACCTCGCCTACGGCGAGCTGGGGGACGTCCTGCGCGTGGTGACCCGGCAGGAGGGCGACTGCCTCGCCCGCTTCGAGTGCCTGCTGGAGCAGACCCACAACGCCCTCGACCTCGCCGACGCCTGCCTCGACCGGCTCGCCGAGCTGGCGCCGGGGCCGATCAACCAGCGGCTGCCCAAGGTGCTGAAGGCGCCCGAGGGCCACACGTACGCGTGGACCGAGAATCCGCTCGGCATCAACGGCTACTACCTCGTCAGCAAGGGCGAGAAGACCCCGTACCGGCTGAAGCTGCGCTCCGCCTCGTACAACAACATCCAGGCGCTGGTCGAGCTGCTGCCGGGGACGCTGGTGGCGGACATGGTGGCGATCCTGGGGTCGATGTTCTTCGTGGTGGGAGACATCGACAAGTAGGCGACGAGTAGGCGCCAAGCGGGCGGCCCGTCAGTCCGTCGGGTCGCCGCCCTGCCCTGGGGTCAGTACGTTCGGAATTCCAACCGACTGCAGGAGCCAGCCGAAGTCCCCCAGCCCGCCCGTCGCCGTCAGCTCGGCGGCCTCGCCCGCGCCCGCCAGGGCCCGCACGTACTCCGCCGGGCGGGTCGAGGCCAGCTCCAGCGGGGGGCGTGCGCCCGAGATGCCCAGGGCGTGCAGGGCGGCGCGCTGGGTCAGCAGGACAGCTCCGGGCAGGGCACAGGCGTCCAGTGCCACATGAGCCGTGATGTCGCACGAACCGTCCGGGACGGGCGCCGTCTCCCGGCCCTCGCGGAAGCCGGTGAGGGTGCCGAAGGGCGGCCGGGCCGCCGCCGTGTGCGCGTAGTCCACGGCCACCGCCAGGCCCCGCTCCAGCGTCCCGGCCGCGGCGGCCCAGGCCTCGTCCCGCGGCAGGCCGATCTCGGCCCGCGTCCCCTGCACGCCCCCCGACGGCCACCACCGCTCCAGCCACCGCGCCTGCGCCCCGGCGACCGGCTCCCCGAGGCGCTCGGTGCCGTCGCGCCGTACGAGGACCCGCCGCGGTACGCCCGCGGCGTCGACCTCGGCGACCTCCACGGGGACGTTGTCCAGCCACTCGTTGGCGAACAGCAGGCCCGTGACTCGCGGCGGCGGCTCCGGCAGCCACTCGATGCGGTGATCCAGGGACCGCGGGCGAGCGGCGATCTCGACGGCGTACGCACGCGTGCGTGCCGCCACCTCGGCGGGCAGGGCGGCCAGGACACCCGTGACCAGCTCGCCGCGTCCGGCGGCCATGTCGACGACGTCGAGCCGCGCGGGGCGGCCGAGGGCCTCGTCGACCCGGCACAGCAGGCGGGCCACGGCGGCGGCGAAGAGCGGCGAGGCGTGGACGGACGTACGGAAGTGCCCGGCCGGCCCCTCCGGGCGGCGGTAGAAGCCGTCCGGCCCGTAGAGAGCGGCCTCCGCTGCCGTGCGCCACCCGTGCCACTCGCCCGTCGCCTCTGCTGTCACCGGCCCAGGCTAAGCGCAGGGAAGAACACAGCCTCCACCTTGGGGAGTACGCGCGCGGGGTGCGGATCGGCCCTCCGGTTGACCCCTGCACACATCTCGCTTCCCTACGCTGGGTTACGTGCAGCGCCTCTACGACTTCATCCGCAGACACCCGACGTGGGTCGACAGCTTCTGGGCCGTCTTCCTCTTCGGGATCTCTGTGGTCACCGTGGCCGTCCGCGACGAGGGCGGGCAGAACCCTCCGGGCACGGACTCGGAGGCGGCCATCGTCGTGGTGGTCGTCCTGCTGTGCCTGGTGATCGCGCTGCGCCGGCGGATGCCGGAGAAGATGCTGCTGCTGGCCATCGGAGTGGGGCTGGCACAGCTGGCCCTCGACGTGGCGACGACGCCCGCCAACTTCGCCTTCCTGGTGATCACCTACACCGTGGCCGCCACCGGCGCCCGCTGGGCCTCCCGGACCGCGCTCGGCGTCGGCCTGTGCGCGGCACCCCTGGCACAGCTGCGCTGGCCGGAGAGAGACTCCAGCGTCCTGGGCAACATCGCCCTGATGATCTTCCTGACGGTGCCGTTCGCGCTCGCCTGGGTCCTCGGCGACTCGATCCGCACCCGCCGCGCCTACTACGAGCAGCTGGAGGAGCGCGCGACCCGGCTCGAGAAGGAGCGCGAGGCGCAGGCCAAGGTCGCGGTCGCCGCCGAACGCGCCCGGATCGCACGCGAGCTGCACGACGTCGTCGCGCACAACGTCTCCGTGATGGTGGTGCAGGCCGACGGCGCCGCCTACGTCCTCGACGCCGCCCCGGACCAGGCCAAGAAGGCCCTGGAGACGATCTCCTCCACCGGCCGCCAGGCGCTCGCCGAGATGCGCCGCCTGCTCGGCGTGCTGCGCACCGGCGAGCACCAGGAGGGCGGCGAGTACGTCCCGCAGCCCGACGTCGAGCAGATCGACGAGCTCATCCAGCAGTGCCGCACCTCCGGCCTGCCGGTGGACTTCAAGGTCGAGGGCACCCCGCGCCCGCTGCCCAGCGGCGTCGAGCTCACGGCGTACCGCATCGTGCAGGAGGCGCTCACCAACACCCGCAAGCACGGCGGGCCGAACGCCGGCGCCAGCGTGCGCCTGGTCTACTTCGACGACGGCCTCGGCCTGCTCGTCGAGGACGACGGCAAGGGCGCCCCGCACGAGCTGTACGAGGACGGCGGCGCCGACGGCAGCGGGCACGGACTGATCGGGATGCGGGAGCGGGTCGGCATGGTCGGCGGCACGCTGGACGCGGGGCCGCGTCCGGGCGGAGGATTCCGCATCAGTGCGCTGCTGCCGCTCAAACCAGCACACTGACCCCTTGGCCATGCACCTTGTTGACACCTGTAACGGCCCTGTAGACGCATACGGAAGAGACGGAAGAGGACCCCGATGGCGATCCGCGTGATGCTCGTCGACGACCAGGTGCTGCTGCGCACCGGGTTCCGGATGGTGCTCGCCGCCCAGCCGGACATGGAGGTCGTCGCGGAGGCGGGCGACGGCGTCGAGGCCCTCCAGGTGCTGCGCTCGACCGCCGTCGACGTCGTGCTGATGGACGTGCGCATGCCGAAGCTGGACGGCGTGGAGACCACCCGCCGCATCTGCGCGGAGGCGGAGCCGCCCAAGGTGCTGATCCTGACCACCTTCGACCTCGACGAGTACGCCTTCTCCGGGCTGAAGGCGGGCGCCTCCGGCTTCATGCTCAAGGACGTGCCGCCCGGCGAGCTCCTCGCCGCCATCCGCTCGGTGCACAGCGGCGACGCGGTCGTCGCCCCGTCCACCACCCGGCGCCTGCTGGACCGGTTCGCGCCGATGCTGCCGTCCGCCGGCAAGGAGCCCCAGCACAAGGAGCTGGAGCGGCTCACCGACCGGGAACGCGAGGTCATGGTGCTGGTCGCGCAGGGGCTGTCCAACGGCGAGATCGCCGCCCGGCTGGTGCTGTCCGAGGCGACCGTGAAGACCCACGTCGGCCGCATCCTGACCAAGCTGGGGCTGCGCGACCGGGTGCAGGTGGTGGTCCTGGCCTACGAGACCGGGCTGGTCCGCGCCGGCGGGCACGGCTGACCGGACGCGGGGGCGTGACCCCGGCGTGACCGGTGCCCACTAGGGTCTGCGCATGCTCCTGTGGATCAACGGCCCCTTCGGGGGCGGCAAGACACAGACCGCACACGAGATCCAGCGCCGTCTGCCCGGCAGCGTCATCTGCGACCCGGAGCACGCCGGGTTCGGTCTGCGCCGTATGCTCCCGCCCGAACTGCGGCATGACTTCCAGGACTTGGCGTCCTGGCGGCAGGGCGTCGTCGAGGTGCTCGACCTCGCGCTCACCAAGCACGACGGCGTGGTCATCGCCCCCATGACGGTCACGAACTCCGGCTACTTCGCCGAGACGGTCGGCCGGCTCGGCGAACTCGGCCACGACGTACGGCACTTCAGCCTCCTGGCCCAGCGCGAGACCGTTCTGAAGCGGCTTCGGGAGCGCGGCTTCGGGCACCTCTTTCAGCGCGTTGCCGGGAAGAACGCCGGGCTGCGCCAGGAGAGCTGGGCCGTGCGGCAGCTCGACCACTGCCTGGAGCGGTTGTGCGAGCCGGAGTTCGCCGAGCATCTGTGGACGGACCAGTCGACCGTGCCGAAGACGGCCGACCGCATCGCCGTCCTGGCCGGACTGCGGCTGCGGCCCAACAACGAGGGCGCGCTGCGGACGCGGCTGCGGCAGGCCGGAGTGGGGATCAGGCACATCCGGTTCGACTGAGCCCCGGAGCGGGCCGCTGCCGGAGGACGCCCCCGGGCCCTGGTGCGGGCCGCTACCGGAGGATGCCTTCCAGGAAGTCGCTGCCCAGCCGGGTGTCGCTGCCCAGCCGGGCCACCACCGTTGAGCCCCGGAGCGGGCCGCTGCCGGAGGACGCCCCGGGCCCTGGTGCGGGCCGCTACCGGAGGATGCCTTCCAGGAAGTCGCTGCCCAGCCGGGCCACCACCGTCACGTCCAGCTGGTGCAGGACGTACCGGCCGCGGCGGCGGGTGGTGATCAGGCCCGCCTTCTTCAGGACGCCCAGGTGCCGGGATATCTCCGGTGCCGTCATGCCGTGCACCTGGGCCAGCTCGCCGGTGGTGTAGGCGCTGCGGGCGAGGTGGCGGCAGAGGCGCATCCGTACGGGGTGCGAGAGGGCGGTCATCCGCAGGGCCAGCTGCTCGACCGAGGGCGGCGCGGCGAGCTCGGGGGAGCCGACCGGGTAGTGCAGCACCGGCTGCCAGTCGTGGCGGTGCAGGACCATCAGGTGCGGCCAGCCCAGGCTCGTGGGGACGAGGAGGAGGCCGCCGTCCCCGACGGCCGTATGCCCCTCGCCCAGCTTGTCGACGGTGATCCGGGCGGCCGACTCGTCCAGGGCCACCGCCGGGGACACCGCGGCCAGCGCCTCCGCGAGGCCCTTGTGCCGCAGCAGGTCCGTCTTGTGGCGGGCGTCGTTGGCCAGTTGGTGACGCAGCCGGGACCAGGCCTCCGCGAAGAACGCCTCGTCGCAGTCCTGGAGGAACTGCCGCAGCCAGGCCCTGATCCGCGGCGGGTCGACGAGCAGCCGTTCACTGAACCGCAGCTGCCGGGGCCCGCGCGCGGCGGCGAGGTCCAGCGCCCGGTGCCGCGCCTCGGGATCGGACAGCGCGTCGGGCCCGCCGGTGCTGTACGGCAGGGCGCAGGTGAACTCCAGGGCCGCGTCCACGAACTGCTCGTCCGTGAGCTTGTCCAGCTGGTCGAGCTCCTCCGCGAGCGTGGCGCCCGGGAGGGTGCCGCGGCCCGGGATGCCGGCGAAGGGCATGAACAGGTCGGAGAAGGTCGTCCGCCACAGGAAGTCGGCCTCGCACATCCGGTCGGCCAGATGGGAGTCCAGACGGGCCGTCACGCCCGTCACCCAGCCCTGGAGGCCCGGGTGATGCCCCGGCTCCGACAGTGCGTGCAGCGCCATGCCGAGCTCGGCCAGGGGCGAGGGCACGACGGCGAGCCTCTCCGGCCGCAGCCCCGCGATGTCGATGGTCACGCTCATGCACTTCATGGTGCACCCCGCCACTGACAACGCCGCCGCCGATTGACGGCCGCCGTCAATCGACGCGACGCGGCGGCGGCACCGGGCGCAGCCTGGGAGCACCCGGGCAGCCGCGGAGCCCGATCAACCACCCACGTCATGTCTCCTGCGTCCCGGGAAAGTGCGTCCCGAGAAGGCGATCAGCCATGAGCATCACGCAGCACCACCTCCTCGACACCTACCGTGCCCGGCAGCTGGGCGAGCCGGTCCCGCCCGCGCCCGGCGCCCACGACTGGCAGGTCATGCGCGAGATCCGCGAGCACCGGCAGTTCAAGGCCGTCGTCGCCGGGCGTCCGGCCCGTGGGCGGATACGGCACGCCCTGGCGCGGTGGCTGCACGGGCGGCCGCGCTCTACCTGCTGATCTCCTCCGTCAGCAGGGCCACGAACCGGGCCACGGACTCCCGTACGTCCCCGGCCGTCCACTCCAGGCCGGCGGCGCGCACATAGACCTCCGTGAAGGCCAGTCCGGGGCCCTTGGCCTCCCAGCCGTTGCCGAACAGGACGGTCTTCGTCACCTCGGCGTGCCGGATCGCCGCCTCGGCGAGCACGTCGGCGTCGTACGGCAGCCAGACCTGGAACTCGTTCGTGTGCGGCGGCTCGGGGTGGACCCGCATCCACGGCACCCCGGCCGCCGCGAACCCCTCGCGCAGCGCGGCAGCCACCACGCGCGCGTGGGCGACGTACTCGGGCAGCCGGGGCAGCTCCCGTTCCAGGCCGGCCAGGGCCGACAGCGCGGTCGGGAACTGCTGGAAGATCATGCCGCCGTAGCGGTGGCGCCAGGCCTTCGCCTCGTCCACCAGGGTCTTCGGACCGGCGAGGGCCGCGCCGCCGAAGCCGTCGAGGGACTTGTAGAAGGACACGTACACGCTGTCCGCCAGGTCCGCGATCTCCTCCAGGGAGCGGCCGAAGTGGACCGTGGACTCCCACAGGCGCGCGCCGTCGAAGTGGACCACCGCTTCACGCTCGCGCGCCGCCTCCACCACCTCCGTGAGCTCGTCCCACGTGGGCAGCACGAAACCGGCGTCCCGCAGGGGCAGTTCCAGCATCAGCGCCCCGAAGGGCTCGTCGAAGTCCCGTACCTCGGCGGCGGTCGGCAGTCGCGGCTCGCTCGTCAGGCGGACCGGGCGCAGGCCGCTGACCTCGCTGAACGCGTTCCGTTCATACATCTCGGGGTGCGCCAGCGCATGCAGCGCGACGGTCGGGTTCCCGGTACGGCCCGCCCAGCAGCGCAGGGCCACCTGCTGGGCCATCGTGCCGGTCGGGAAGAACGCGGCGGCCTCCTTGCCGAGGAGCCCGGCGGTCTTCCCCTCCAGGGCCTCGACGATGCCGTCGCCGTAGACGTCCGACGGCGTGTCCAGGTCGTGCAGATCCAGCGCACGCGCCTCGTCCAGCAGCGTCAGGCGCTCGCGGAGGGTCCCCAGAAAGCCGGGGCGCGCGAGCACGCGCCGCGCGCTGCGGTAGGCGGCGATGCGCCGCTCATGGCGCTGCTTGCGCCGCTCGTCGTCCGGCACCTGCCCGTCCGACAATTGCGCGCCGGGACCCGCCACTTCCCTCGCCTCTGCCCCCTGTCCGCCCCGCTCCACCCGCTGCCGGTCGCTCCGCTCCGCCGTATCGCTCATGCCCGGGATCATCCCGCGCCCCCACCTGCGCGGGCATCCGCATTTCCCGCCGCGGCCCCGCCCGAAGCGCCCGCGCGGGAAGGCGTGGCGAAACCCACAGCCTGTGGACAACCGAACGCCTCTCGAACCAATCGCGTTAACATGACGAGAAATCGTCCGGTACCCCGAGCGGACTGGAACGGGAAGGCCGCCGTCGCGTGAGTACAAGCCAACAGCCAGATCCCAGGGACCGCCCCGCGCGGCTCTCCGTCGGTGTCGTGGGCGCCGGCCGGGTGGGCCCCGCGCTCGCCGCGTCCCTCCAGCTCGCCGGGCACCGCCCGGTGGCCGTCTCCGGCGTCTCCGACGCCTCCCGGCGACGGGCCGAGCGGATGCTCCCCGACGTGCCGATGGTGCCGCCCGCCGAAGTGCTCGCGCGGGCCGAACTGGTGCTGCTGACCGTCCCGGACGACGTCCTGCCCGGCCTGGTCGAGGGCCTCGCCGAGACCGGTGCCGTCAAGCCCGGCCAGCTGCTGGTGCACACCTCCGGGCGGTACGGCGCCAAGGTCCTGGACCCCGCCCTGCGCGCGGGCGCGCTGCCGCTGGCCCTGCACCCGGCGATGACCTTCACCGGCACCCCCGTGGACGTCCAGCGCCTCGCCGGCTGCTCCTTCGGCGTCACCGCGCCCGAGGAACTGCGGCTGGCCGCGGAAGCCCTCGTCATCGAGATGGGCGGCGAGCCGGAGTGGATCGCCGAGGAGCGGCGCCCGCTGTACCACGCGGCGCTCGCACTGGGCGCCAATCACCTGATCACGCTTGTCGCCCAGTCCATGGACCTGCTGCGCGAGGCGGGCGTCACCGCTCCCGACCGCATGCTCGGCCCGCTGCTCGGCGCCGCCCTCGACAACGCCCTGCGCTCCGGCGACGCCGCCCTGACCGGCCCCGTCGCGCGCGGGGACGCCGGCACCGTCGCGGCGCACGTCAGCGAGCTGCGCCGGCACGCCCCGCAGACCGTCGCCGGCTACCTCGCCATGGCCCGCGCGACCGCCGACCGCGCCCTGGCCCACGGCCTGCTCAAGCCGGAGCTCGCCGAGGACCTCCTCGGGGTACTCGCCAACGGGACCAATGGGACCACCGGCAGCAACGGGACCGACGGCGCCGAGGGGGACGCCCGATGACCACCACCCTGCGCACCGCCGCCGAACTGCACGCACGCACGCGTGCCGGCCGCCGCGCCGTAGTGATGACCATGGGCGCCCTGCACGAGGGCCACGCCACCCTGGTCCGCACCGCGCGCGCGATGGCCGGACCGGACGGCGAAGTCGTCGTCACCGTGTTCGTGAACCCCTTGCAGTTCGGCCAGGGCGAGGACCTCGACCGCTACCCGCGCACCCTGGACGCCGACGTCAAGATCGCCGAACAGGCCGGAGCGGACGTCGTGTTCGCGCCCGCCGTCGACGAGGTCTACCCCGGCGGCGAGCCCCAGGTCCGCATCAGCGCCGGCCCCATGGGCGAGCGCCTGGAGGGCAGCTCGCGCCCCGGCCACTTCGACGGCATGCTCACCGTCGTCGCCAAGCTGCTGCACCTCACCCGGCCCGACGTCGCCCTGTTCGGCCAGAAGGACGCCCAGCAGCTCGCGCTGATCCGCCGCATGGTCCGCGACCTGAACTTCGGCGTCGAGATCGTCGGCGTCCCCACCGTGCGCGAGGAGGACGGCCTCGCCCTCTCCAGCCGCAACCGCTACCTCTCGCCCAAGGAACGCCGCACGGCCCTCGCGCTGTCCCAGGCCCTGTTCGCCGGCAGCGACCGGCACGCCGCCCAGGAGGCACTGCGCGCACGCGCGCGTGAAGTCCCCGCCACACGCGCGCGTGCCGAGGCGCTCAGCGCCATAGGGGAGTCCCGCGCCGCGGCCGATGCGCACGCCGTCGCCAAGGCCGTCCCCGGCGCCGCGGCCGCCGTCCGCGCCGCCGCCCGCCTGGTCCTGGACGAGGCCGCCCGCCTCGACCCGCCGCTCGAACTGGACTACCTCGCCCTCGTCGACCCGTCCGACTTCACGGAGATCACCGATCACGAGGACGAGTACACCGGCGAGGCCGTCCTCGCCGTCGCCGCCCGGGTCGGTACGACCCGGCTGATCGACAACATCCCCCTGACCTTCGGAGCCGCCTCGTGACCAGCACAGGCATAAGACTGCACGCGCCCGCGCCCGGGTGGTCCATCGCCGCGGACGTCGTGGTCGTCGGCTCCGGTGTCGCCGGCCTCACCGCCGCCCTGCGCTGCGAGGCCGCCGGGCTGAAGACCGTCGTCGTCACCAAGGCCCGCCTCGACGACGGCTCCACGCGCTGGGCCCAGGGCGGCATCGCCGCCGCCCTCGGCGAGGGCGACACCCCCGAACAGCACCTGGACGACACCCTGGTCGCGGGCGCCGGCCTGTGTGACGAGGAGGCCGTGCGCATCCTGGTCACCGAGGGCCCCGACGCCGTACGCCGGCTGATCGAGACCGGCGCCCACTTCGACGAGTCCGGCGAAGGGGAACTCGCGCTCACCCGTGAGGGCGGCCACCACCGCCGCCGTATCGCCCACGCGGGCGGTGACGCGACCGGCGCGGAGATCTCCCGCGCCCTGGTCGAGGCGGTACGCGCAATCGGCAGGGGCGAGCGCGCAGCGCTCTCGGTCAAGGGTGGTGGCGGGCGACGGGCGGGACTGCGCACGATCGAGAACGCGCTCGTCCTGGACCTGCTCGCGGATGCCGACGGCCGTACTGCCGGCGTCACCCTGCACGTCATGGGCGAGGGCCAGCACGACGGCGTGGGCGCCGTGCACGCCCCCGCGGTGGTCCTCGCGACCGGCGGCATGGGCCAGGTCTTCTCGGCGACGACGAACCCGTCCGTCTCCACGGGCGACGGCGTGGCCCTCGCCCTGCGGGCGGGCGCGGAAGTGAGCGACCTCGAATTCGTCCAGTTCCACCCGACGGTCCTGTTCCTCGGCCCGGACGCGGAGGGCCAGCAGCCCCTGGTCTCCGAGGCCGTACGGGGCGAGGGCGCCCACCTGGTCGACGCCGACGGCGTGCGCTTCATGGTCGGACAGCACGAACTTGCCGAACTCGCCCCCCGGGACATCGTCGCCAAGGGCATCATGCGACGCATGCAGGAGCAGGACGCGGAACACATGTTCCTCGACGCCCGGCACTTCGGCGCCGACATGTGGGAGCACCGCTTCCCGACGATCCTCGCCGCCTGCCGCGCGAACGGCATCGACCCGGTCACCACCCCCATCCCCATCGCCCCGGCCGCCCACTACGCCTCCGGTGGCGTACGCACCGACTCCCAGGGCCGCACGACCGTCCCCGGCCTGTACGCGTGCGGCGAGGTCGCCTGCACCGGAGTGCACGGCGCCAACCGCCTGGCCTCCAACTCACTCCTCGAAGGCCTGGTCTACGCCGAACGCATCGTGGAGGACATCGCGGCGTCCCGCGCGGCCGACGGCCTGCACGCGCGTGTGCCGGACCCGGTGGCCCACCCCGAGACTCCCGAGCACCCCCTGCTCGCGCCCGAGGCCCGCTTCACGATCCAGCGGATCATGACGGACGGCGCCGGCGTCCTGCGCTCCGCGAACTCCCTGGCCAGGGCCGCCGACCAGCTCCAGCAACTGCACAGCGAGGCCCGCGACGCCCTCGCCGAGAACGGCAAGACGGCCGAGCCCGGCGTCGACACCTGGGAGGCCACCAACCTGCTGTGCGTCGCCCGGGTGCTGGTCGCCGCCGCGCTCCGGCGCGAGGAGACCCGGGGCTGCCACTGGCGCGAGGACGAGCCCGACCGTGACGACACCGGATGGCGCCGCCACATCGTCGTACGCCTGAACCCCGACCGCACACTGGCCGTGCACACCACAGACACCGCAGACTTCCCCCCTACCCGTCCCCAGGAGCAGTGACAGCAGTGACCACCCCCGACCTTCCCCTCGCCCAGAACGGCGGCTGCGGCGACGACTGCGCCTGCGGTGCCGGCGAGGAGTACCTGGAGTGCGGCCTCGACCCCGCACTCGCCGAGCTCCTCGCCGAGGCGGGCCTGGACCCCGTCGAGGTCGAGGACATCGCGAACGTCGCCATCCAGGAGGACCTCGCGCACGGCGTGGACGTGACGACGGTCGCGACCATCCCCGAAGAAGCAGTGGCCACGGCCGACTTCGTAGCCCGTGAAGCGGGCGTCGCGGCGGGCCTCCGGATCGCCGAAGCGGTCGTCTCGATCGTCTGCGAGGACGAGTTCGAGGTCGAGCGCCACGTCGAGGACGGCGAGCGGGTGGAGGCGGGCGACAAGCTCCTGTCCGTCACCACCCGCACCCGCGACCTGCTGACGGCCGAGCGCAGCGCCCTGAACATCCTGTGCCGCCTGTCCGGCATCGCGACGGCCACGCGCGCGTGGGCGGACGTACTGGACGGCACCGGGGCGAAGGTCCGCGACACCCGCAAGACGACACCGGGCCTGCGCGCCCTGGAGAAGTACGCGGTGCGCTGCGGAGGCGGCGTCAACCACCGCATGTCCCTCTCCGACGCGGCCTTGGTGAAGGACAACCACGTGGTGGCCGCAGGTGGGGTCGCCCAGGCCTTCAAGGCGGTCCGGGAGGCCTTCCCCGACCTCGCCATCGAGGTCGAGGTGGACACCCTGCACCAGCTCCGCGAGGTCGTGGACGCGGGCGCCGACCTGATCCTGCTGGACAACTTCACACCGGGCGAGTGCGAGGAGGCCGTGGCGATCGTCAACGGCCGAGCGGCCCTCGAAGCCTCGGGCCGCCTGACCCTCGACAACGCCAAGGCGTACGCGACCACCGGCGTCGACTACCTGGCCGTCGGAGCCCTCACCCACTCCTCGCCGATCCTGGACATCGGCCTGGACCTGCGAGCGGCGGAGTAGGAACCGGCATGCTGCTCACCATCGACGTAGGCAACACGCACACCGTCCTCGGCCTCTTCGACGGCGAGGACATCGTCGAGCACTGGCGCATCTCCACGGACGCCCGCCGCACGGCCGACGAGCTCGCGGTCCTCCTCCATGGCCTGATGGGCATGCACCCGCTCCTCGGCGACGAGTTGGGCGACGGCATCGACGGAATCGCCATCTGCGCCACCGTCCCCTCGGTCCTGCACGAACTGCGCGAGGTGACCCGCCGCTACTACGGCGACGTCCCCGCCGTCCTGGTCGAACCGGGCGTGAAGACGGGCGTCCCGATCCTCACCGACAACCCCAAGGAGGTCGGCGCCGACCGCATCATCAACGCGGTCGCGGCGGTCGACCTCTACGGCGGCCCGGCGATCGTCGTCGACTTCGGTACGGCGACGACGTTCGACGCGGTGAGCGCGCGCGGCGAGTACATCGGCGGCGTCATCGCCCCCGGCATCGAGATCTCCGTGGAGGCCCTCGGCGTCCGCGGCGCCCAGCTCCGCAAGATCGAGGTGGCCCGCCCCCGCAGCGTCATCGGCAAGAACACGGTCGAGGCCATGCAGTCCGGCATCATCTACGGCTTCGCGGGCCAGGTCGACGGCGTCGTCAACCGCATGGCCCGCGAACTGGCGGACGACGCCGACGACGTCACGGTCATCGCCACAGGTGGCCTCGCCCCCATGGTCCTGGGCGAATCCTCGGTCATCGACGAACACGAACCCTGGCTGACCCTGATCGGCCTCCGCCTGGTCTACGAACGCAACGTCTCCCGCATGTGACAGCCGGGGCCCTCGTGACGCCGCCCGCAAGCGCCGGACGGGCTGAAGTGGTGTGGACCGGCGAGAGAGGTGCCCGCACCCGCCCGCGGCGGCAAGGGGACGTGCCGGGGGGGGGTGTCCGCCCGCAGCGGCGGGCGTCAAGAAGCAGCACCCTTCTTCGTGCCGGGCAACCGCCCGACCGAGGACGGACACCCCCCCGGCACGTCCCCGACCCACCCCACACCCGCAGGCGCTACCCGCACCCCCACCACCCCGCACAGGCCGCCGCAGGCACCCCACCCACCCGAGTGTCACCCCACGCCACACCCGCCCCCATATGCCGCGTTTGTCTGATTAGCGCGTATCGTCAGCGCATGCCCACGCCATACGGATCCCGCGGCGGCATGGCGTTCGGCGTGGAGGAGCTGCGTGTGCTCCGCCGCGCCCTCGACCTTGCCCTCACCCCCAGCCCCGCCCCGGCCCAGGACGTCGAGGCCTGTCTACGCCTCGCCGAGAATCTCGACGAGGCGATGCGCGAGGGTGCCCGGATGCGTGCCTTCCTGGTGGCCGACCTCGCCCGCTACCGCGCCGCCCTCCCCGGCACCGCAGCCGGCTACCTCACCCTCCTCGAAGAGGCCCTCGGTGCCGGCTACCCCCCGATCCTCGAGGACCTCGCCGCCCTCAGGGCCCTGCGCGGCAACCCCACCGCAGCCACCCTCCTGGCGCGCTGTCTGCCCCTGGAGCGCGACACCGCCCACCCGGCGGCCCCGCGCACCACGCCGACCATCCCGGCGTCCCGTACCCACCTCCAGGCCGTCCCTGGAGGCCGTTCCGCAGGCGCCCCCGGCACCTCCGAGCCCGCACCCGGCACCCCGCTCGGCGTCCCTGCCCAGGCGGCCGCCCAGGAACCCGCCAAACAACCCCGCAAGAAGCCCGCAGAAAAGCCGGCCACCCCCAAGCCCGACCCCGGCCCGGAACGCACCCCGGCCGCCCCGAAGCCGCCCCGCCCCATCCCCACCCCCGGTGAGGTCTTCCCCCGCCGCAAGCCGACCCCGCCCCCCGCCAACCCCTCCCAGCACCTCGCGGCAGGCTGACCGGCAGCGCGACCCGGCACCCGGCCGCACCCCTCGGCCCGCTTCCCCCCCCCACCTGGACGGCCGCTCACGCGCACCCGGGCGGCCACCCCACCAGCCACCCGCCCGCCCCGCCACCGGACCGCACCCCCCCCGAACCACCGCACCCGCCCCCAAGCAGCCACCCCCACCCCCCGAACCGCCGCACCCCCCGAACCGCCGCACCCCCCGAACCACCGCACCCCCCGAACCCCCGCCCCCCCCGAGCCGCCGCACCCGCCCCCAAGCAGCCACCCCACCCACCCAAACCCCGCCCCAGGCGCCGGAACCCCCCACCCCCTGGCTACCCTGGCCGCATGGACTACGTCTCCGCACTCCTCCCCCCGGCCGTCATGGCGGTCTTCTTCATCGGTGTGATCCGAGTGATCGTGAAGACCCAGGGCGGAGCCAACAAGGCCAAGGAGGACGCGGCGGTGGACGCCGCCCTCGCGCGGGCGGAGGGCGCCCGGCAGGCCTCCGTGGCCAAGGACGCCTGACACCGTCCGCCGCCGCCTCCCGCCCGGCGGCGACCCGCACAACGGCGTACGACTCCAAGCCCGCCGCTTTCCGAGTCGTACGCCCTTTTTGTTCTCGTTTGCCAAGGAAACTGCACGTCCGGCACGCCAACAACCAGAACTCCCACTATTGTGCTGAACTGTGCCTCGCCCCTTGGGAGAACTCGAAGACGCGGTCATGACGCGGGTGTGGAAGTGGAACCGCCCGGTGACCGTTCGAGAAGTCCTGGAAGATCTCCAGCAGGAACGGTCCATCGCGTACACAACGGTCATGACCGTTTTGGACAATCTCCATCAGAAGGGCTGGGTACGCCGCGAAGCGGAAGGCCGGGCCTATCGATATGAGGCGGTCTCCACCCGAGCCGCGTACTCGGCGGCCCTGATGAACGACGCCTGGTCGCAGAGCGACAACCCCGCCGCCGCACTCGTCGCCTTCTTCGGCATGATGAGCGAGGAACAGCGCCAGGCCCTGCGGGACGCCGTACGCATCGTCCAGGTCCCGGAAACCTTCGAACCTCCGCCGGCGGCGTCGTCCGATACCCGCGCCGTAACGGACACCGATACCGACCGCATCGATACCGGCAGCGCCGATACCAGCACCGATACCAGCACCGATAGCGACAACACCGATACCGGCGGTTCCGATACTGCCGGTCCCGATACCGCCCCCGGTCAAACCTGACGCTCCCAAACCTGAAGCTCCCAAACCCGACGCCGCCAAACCCCCGCCCCGCATACCGGCACCGATACCCGGCCGGATACCGCGGGCGAGAACCCCGGCTCAGCGCAGGAGCCCGACGGGCGATAGCGTCCGCTCATGTCAGCAGAGAGCCACTCGACCGGGACTCCCTCGGCCGAGAGCCCAGAAGTCAGCTCAAAAGCCATCACCGTCCGACGGGCCCGTACCAGCGATGTCCCGTCGGTGCGTCGTCTCCTTGACGAGTACGTCCGCCGGCGCATCCTGCTCGACAAAGCCACGGTGACGCTTTACGAGGACATCCAGGAGTTCTGGGTCGCCGAACGCGACGACAACGGCGAGGTCGTCGGCTGCGGTGCGCTGCACGTGATGTGGGAAGACCTGGCGGAAGTACGCACTCTCGCGGTGAAGCCCGGTCTGAAGGGCGCCGGCGTCGGTCACCAGTTGCTGGAGAAGTTGCTGCACACCGCTCGCTGGCTCGGCGTTCGACGCGTTTTCTGTCTGACCTTCGAAGAGGACTTCTTCAGCAAGCACGGCTTCGTCGAGATCGGTGAGACGCCGGTGGACACCGATGTCTACGCGGAGCTGCTGCGTTCCTATGACGAGGGTGTGGCGGAGTTCCTCGGTCTCGAACGAGTGAAACCGAACACCTTGGGCAACAGCCGGATGCTTCTGCATCTGTGATCGCGAAGGATCCGTCATCGATCCGCCATCGATCCGCAAGGCGTATTCCGCCCGACAGGCCATGCCCAGGTGCCCTATGTCCGAAACGCGCATGTTTCCGGACGGTGCCCGGGCTGTCGGTCTCTCCCGGGGGTTTGTGTTTTTCCAGCAAAAGCGGTTTGCTTTCCGACGTACTGCAGTACTGCATATAACAGGGGACGGCGAAACGGCGGACGCCGCAGACCCCAGGCCCTCAAGTTATCGATGAAAGGAAATCCGGTGGCACAGAAGGTTCAGGTCCTTCTTGTCGACGACCTCGACGGCGGCGAGGCGGACGAGACCGTGACGTTCGCGCTGGACGGCAAGACGTACGAGATCGATCTCACGACTGCCAATGCGGACAAGCTCCGTGGTCTTCTCGACCCTTACGTGAAGGGCGGTCGTCGTACCGGAGGCCGCGCTTCGGGTGGTCGTGGAAAGGCGCGCGCCGCATCCGGTGGCAGCCAGGACACCGCACAGATCCGCGCGTGGGCCAAGGAGAACGGCTACGAGGTCAACGACCGCGGCCGTGTTCCCGCGTCCATTCGTGAGGCATACGAGAAGGCCAACGCCTGATCCAGGGCAAAGCCTGATCCACGGAAACAGGTCTATGGACGGGCCGACGGCCGGGCGCACCCGCGCTTCAGCCGCAGGCGGTGGCAGTGAGTCGCCACCGTGTCCACAACCCGCACGAGATCGGGGGCGCCCCCACCGCCCCCGAGGGCCGACAACGTCGGCAGCGAGGCCTCGACCTCGCCCCCAGGCTCGGGGGGCCGCAGCCACACGGCGGCCCCCTGTACGGCACCGGAGCGGCCCGGAGGAAGCGGCCGCACGCCACCGGGCCCCGACAGCCCGGGACGACGTACGGCCCCTCTCGGTCCGGCATCGACGGGACGCCGTACGGTCGCCCCGCCCGTGCCCGGCTCGTCCGCGCGGTGCCGCACGGACACCGACGGCCGCACCTCCCCGGTGCGATGCCAGGCCGAATACCAGGCCGAGAACCAGGCGGAAGGCCATACGGCCGCAGGCGTCCCGATCGCCCGCGCGGGCAGCGGCGCCTCCGTGAGGTCGCCCTCACCGAGCGCCGTCAGGTCCAGCGGCAGCGCCCCCCACTCCAGCCAGGCCAGCAGGCCCGGCACCTCCTGCGCGCAGCCCGCCGCGACGAGCAGCCGCATGCGGTCGCCCTGGACGGCCACCGGGGAGTGCGGCCCGAGATGGCGCAGTGCCGCACGGCCCGCCTCGGCCGGGACGTCCAGGACGTCGAAGCGCAGGCCCACCCGCAGTGCCGGCGGGGATCCCGGGGCCGTGGGCACGACCGGCCAGTCCAGTTCGTTCTCGTACCACCGCCGGACCTGATCGCTCGGATCGAGCGGACGGCGGGGGAGAGGGATCGCGGCGATGTCCGTGGAGATCGAGGGGCTGGTGCCGACCATGCCGAGAGCAACCGCCGAATGGGCGTGCGGGTTACGCTGGGTGCGCTGACGAATGCGCAGTGTGGCGGAAAAGGGGGCGTGCGGGGGTGTGGGGTGGCGCAAGGTTGTTCGCCCGTAGCGGAGGGAACCGGGGGGCGCGGCATGGAGTGTCAGTCCCAGCGGGTAAGACATCCCTAGTGGGAGGGGGCGACACGCAGGACAGTGAGTCTCACGTTCGCCATCGGCGTACTGATGGTGAGGGTAACTGCCTGGCCTGCGGGAACATCGTCTCGCACCATCGGGTTGGAGCAGATGTCGGCGTTCGGGGTCAGGAGGCCATCGACGGTGTCGGCAGTTGGAATGAGCGGTCCCCGCTTGCGGGACTAAGCTGCGGAAGGACAGGGAGGGGAAGTTCCCCCCACTGCCTGACCGCTCTGAGGAGCGATTAACGATGTTCGAGAGGTTCACCGACCGCGCGCGGCGGGTTGTCGTCCTGGCTCAGGAAGAAGCCCGGATGCTCAACCACAACTACATCGGCACCGAGCACATCCTCCTGGGCCTGATCCACGAGGGTGAGGGTGTCGCCGCCAAGGCCCTTGAGAGCCTCGGGATTTCGCTCGAGGCGGTCCGCCAGCAGGTGGAGGAGATCATCGGCCAGGGCCAGCAGGCCCCGTCCGGGCACATCCCCTTCACCCCCCGTGCCAAGAAGGTCCTGGAGCTGTCGCTCCGCGAGGCCCTTCAGCTGGGTCACAACTACATCGGCACGGAGCACATCCTGCTCGGCCTGATCCGTGAGGGCGAGGGCGTCGCCGCCCAGGTCCTGGTCAAGCTGGGCGCTGATCTCAACCGGGTGCGGCAGCAGGTCATCCAGCTGCTCTCCGGCTACCAGGGCAAGGAGACCGCCACCGCCGGCGGGCCTGCCGAGGGCACGCCCTCGACGTCCCTGGTCCTCGACCAGTTCGGCCGGAACCTCACCCAGGCCGCTCGTGAGTCCAAGCTCGACCCGGTCATCGGGCGCGAGAAGGAGATCGAGCGGGTCATGCAGGTGCTGTCCCGCCGTACCAAGAACAACCCGGTCCTGATCGGTGAGCCCGGCGTCGGCAAGACCGCCGTCGTCGAGGGCCTCGCCCAGGCCATCGTCAAGGGCGAGGTGCCCGAGACCCTCAAGGACAAGCACCTCTACACCCTGGACCTCGGCGCGCTGGTCGCCGGCTCCCGCTACCGCGGTGACTTCGAGGAGCGCCTGAAGAAGGTGCTCAAGGAGATCCGCACCCGCGGCGACATCATCCTGTTCATCGACGAGCTGCACACGCTCGTCGGTGCGGGTGCCGCCGAGGGCGCCATCGACGCGGCTTCCATCCTGAAGCCGATGCTGGCCCGCGGTGAGCTGCAGACCATCGGTGCGACGACGCTGGACGAGTACCGCAAGCACCTGGAGAAGGACGCCGCGCTGGAGCGCCGCTTCCAGCCCATCCAGGTCGCCGAGCCGTCCCTGCCGCACACGATCGAGATCCTCAAGGGTCTGCGTGACCGGTACGAGGCCCACCACCGCGTCTCCATCACCGACGAGGCACTGGTCCAGGCCGCCACCCTGGCCGACCGGTACATCTCGGACCGCTTCCTGCCGGACAAGGCGATCGACCTGATCGACGAGGCCGGCTCCCGGATGCGTATCCGCCGGATGACCGCGCCGCCGGACCTCCGCGAGTTCGACGAGAAGATCGCCGGTGTCCGCCGGGACAAGGAGTCCGCGATCGACTCGCAGGACTTCGAGAAGGCAGCTTCGCTCCGCGACAAGGAGAAGCAGCTCCTGGCCGCCAAGGCCAAGCGCGAGAAGGAGTGGAAGGCCGGCGACATGGACGTCGTCGCCGAGGTCGACGGCGAGCTGATCGCCGAGGTCCTCGCGACCGCCACCGGCATCCCGGTCTTCAAGCTGACCGAGGAGGAGTCCTCGCGTCTGCTGCGCATGGAGGACGAGCTCCACAAGCGGGTCATCGGCCAGGTCGACGCCGTCAAGGCGCTGTCGAAGGCGATCCGCCGTACGCGTGCCGGTCTGAAGGACCCCAAGCGCCCCGGTGGCTCGTTCATCTTCGCCGGCCCGTCCGGTGTCGGTAAGACCGAGCTGTCCAAGGCGCTCGCCGAGTTCCTCTTCGGTGACGAGGACGCGCTGATCTCCCTCGACATGTCGGAGTTCAGCGAGAAGCACACGGTCTCGCGTCTCTTCGGTTCGCCCCCCGGTTACGTGGGCTACGAAGAGGGTGGCCAGCTGACCGAGAAGGTCCGCCGCAAGCCGTTCTCCGTCGTCCTCTTCGACGAGGTGGAGAAGGCCCACCCGGACATCTTCAACTCGCTGCTGCAGATCCTGGAGGACGGTCGTCTGACCGACTCCCAGGGCCGGGTCGTGGACTTCAAGAACACGGTCATCATCATGACGACCAACCTCGGCACCCGGGACATCTCCAAGGGCTTCAACCTGGGCTTCGCGGCCTCGGGTGACACGAAGACCAACTACGAGCGCATGAAGAACAAGGTCCAGGACGAGCTCAAGCAGCACTTCCGGCCCGAGTTCCTCAACCGAGTCGACGACGTGGTCGTCTTCCCGCAGCTGACCCAGGACGACATCCTCGCGATCGTCGACCTGATGATCGGCAAGGTGGACGAGCGCCTGAAGGACCGGGACATGGGCATCGAGCTCTCCCAGTCCGCCAAGGAGCTGCTGTCCAAGAAGGGTTACGACCCGGTGCTGGGCGCGCGTCCGCTGCGTCGCACGATCCAGCGCGAGATCGAGGACAGCCTCTCCGAGAAGATCCTCTTCGGCGAGCTGCGTCCCGGTCACATCGTGGTCGTCGACACGGAGGGCGAGGGCGAGACCAAGACCTTCACCTTCCGCGGCGAGGAGAAGTCGGCCCTGCCGGACGTCCCGCCGATCGAGCAGGCGGCCGGTGGCACCGGACCGAACCTGAGCAAGGAGGCCTAGCCGCCGCGCTGGACCTACCTGAACCAAAGGGGCTGCCCCGGGACCCAAGTCCCGGGGCAGCCCCTTTGTGTGTGCCTCGTCAGGAGAGCTGGCCGTTGTAGTCCGGCAGCTTGTACGTCTTCTCGGCGTGGCCGCCCGACAGGTCGGTGGCGCTGTTGCCGATGTTCGCGATGATCGTGTAGCCCTTCTTCTCGATGTCGGCGCGCTGGGCCGTCTTGTAGTCGGCGACGTTCTTGAACAGGTCGAAGAAGTTGCGCACGTACAGGCCGGAGACCTTGTAGCCGACGTACTTGAGGTTGTAGTCGGTCACCGCGTAGATGATGCCCGGGCGGGCGGTCACGAAGAACACCGAGACGCCGTGCTCCTGGGCGTACTTGGCGACCTCCAGGGCCGGCTTGTTGGCCGGCTGCGGGTAGCTGAAGCCGAAGTCCGTCTCCAGGGTGGTGTTGTCGATGTCGAAGACGATCGCCTGCTTCTCACCCGGCTCGGTGTCGGCGATCCGCTGCTTCAGATAGGGCAGCGCCTGGTTCATGACGGCCTGGCAGTCCTTCTGCCAGGTGTCGTAGTCCACGTCCTCGGCCGACGCGGTGGCGGTGGCGGTGGTCGAGGTGCTCGCGGCCGTGGCCGCTTCGGCGGGGACCGCGAAGGCCACGAGGGCGGCCGCGGAAACGGTGCCGACCGCTATACGGCGCGCCCAGGGCTGGCGAAGCGTCATGTGGGGGGTCCTCTCACGTCACGTGCGCTCTGTTGTTGTCGCGTGCATGTTCGTGGGTGGGGGTGGCGTGAGGGGAACGGTAAGGTTACTGAAGGGTAAGTCGCTAGAGGTGTGCGTCAGATGATGCCGAACGATCACTCGTCGACGAGTGATGTGGCAGACGGTGGCGGGCAGCGCGTCGACATTGCGGATGCGGACACTCAAGGTGTTCACGCGGCTGAGGCGAGGGCGCGCGGCGAGCGGGGCAAGGTCGGGTTCCTCGGCGAAGTGCACGTTCAGGGCGTAGCCGGTCGCCGCCCGCCTGTGCGTACCGCTTGTCGGCCGGCGCCTCGTGGCCGAGCCGTACGGCCTCCAGGTCGTCCAGGTCCGGATCGCCGAGCGAGTGCAGGGTCCGCAGCAGCGCCCATGCGACCGCCTCCGGCTCGCCCTCGTCGAGCGGTGCCTCGCGTGGCCCGCGTGCGGCCCTCTCCACCCGCTCGCGGACGAGTCCGCGTAACTCCTTGCCGCCGAGCCTGCGCTTCTCGCCCCGGAACGACACCAGCGACGACAGCCGTACGGGCTTGTCGACCAGGTCGGCCCCCGGTTCGGACGCGATTCTCGTGCCGATGACCGCCGGATCCACGCGGTCTCCCCTGAGCCCTCGTAGGCGGAACAGCAGCGTAGTGCCCGTCACATTCCGGGGTCTTCCGGTTGCGCAGGGCGGTGACATGCCGCACAGGCGATTTGTCCGTTACTAGCGGGAATAGTGGAAAGGGGCCTGGAGAACAAAACGGACTTTAGCTATGAAAGCTGACGCACGATTTTGGCGTTGGCGCTGGTTCGTCCGTATTGGGCGCTCTGTCAAGATGCGGGGATTTTTGCTGCGGAGTACTAGCCCTCGTCGTAGTTGAGGGGTTTTGGGGTTGGGGTCCGGCGGGGTTACCAAGGGATGGCCATCCGGCGACCTGATGTGTCGGGTGGTTTTCCCTGTCGTCGTACCCGTGAGGTTTCGAATGTCCCCGCGCTTCTCGTTCCGTTCGCCCCGTACGTCCGCGCTCCGCACCCGTGCTGCTGTGCTGGCCGCCGGACTGGGAGCATCGGTCGTGCTGGGTGCCGGAGGCGCGGTCGCTGCTGAGATGACCTCCGCCCCCGCCGCTGTGCAGGCCCAGACCGTCGCCGTCAAGCAGGCCGCCGCGAAGAAGGCCCCGGCCAAGAAGGCCGTCTCCTGGGTCAAGCCGGTCAAGAAGTACACGAAGTCCGCCAGCTTCGCGCAGGCCGGCGGCATGTGGCAGTCCACCCACAGCGGTCAGGACTTCGCCGTCCCGACCGGCACCCAGGTCGTCGCCGCGCACGGCGGCACCGTCGTCAAGGCCGGCGGCAACGGCGCCGGTGACGGTCCCGCGTACGGCAACGCCATCGTCATCAAGCACGGCAACGGGACCTTCTCCCAGTACGCCCACCTGTCGCGCATCGACGTGAAGATCGGCCAGGTCGTCAAGACCGGCCAGAAGATAGCCAAGTCCGGCAACACCGGTAACTCCAGCGGTCCGCACCTGCACTTCGAGATCCGCAAGTCCGCCAACTACGGCACCGCGATCGACCCCGTGGCCTTCCTGCGGGCCAAGGGTCTGTCGATCTGATCACCCTGCCGCTCAGGCGCCCTTGTGCGCCTGGGTGATCAGATCCGTGGCGACCTCGAGGATGGCCTTGCGCTTCTCCTCGGGGTCGCCTTCGAGGTCTTTCAGCACGAACATCCCGGCGTGCATCGTGAACAGGGCGCTGATGCAGCGCACCTGGTCCACCAGATCGGCGTCCGGGTCGATGACGATGTCCCGCATGCCGAGCATGCGGTCCTTGAACGTCTCGCCGATGCTCAGCTCGCGGACCGTCGCCTGGTTCTCCTGCATGAAGCGGAACAGGGGCGACGCGCCGGCCAGGGCCTCGCTGTAGCGACGCACGATCTCCTGCTTGGTCTCCAGGGTGTGCGGCTGCTGCCTGCCCCAGTCGATCAGTTCCTCGATCGGCTTCGTCAGATCCTCGAAGAGGCTGACGATGATTTCTTCCTTGGTCTTGAAGTGGTAGTACAGGGCCGCCTTCGTGACCTCCAGGTGCTCGGCGATCTCGCGCAGTGAAGTCTTCTCGTAGCCCTGCTCGGCGAAGAGTTCGAGGGCCACGTCCTGGATGCGCTGGCGGGTGTCCCCGCGGCGCCGCTGCTTGGTGCCGTCCATGGTGCCACCCATCCTCGTACTCCTCGGCTTTCCAGAAAACTTACTTGACGCCCGGCTAGTTACGCCCCTACCTTCCTTCAGTGTAGGGAACTAGCCGGGCGGCAAGTAAGTGGCTGGGGGAGTGGGATTCATGGCGGACACAATGGCAGTGGACACAGGACCGGCGGATCGGGCGAAACAAGCCGATCCGGTCGGCAAGCAGCCGAAGAGCGTACGGGTCGTACTGCTGGCGCTGATGATCACGATGATGCTGGCGATGCTCGACAACATGATCGTGGGCACCGCGATGCCGACGATCGTGGGCGAGCTGGGCGGCCTGGAGCATCTGTCGTGGGTGGTGACGGCGTACACCCTGGCGACCGCGGCCTCCACCCCGTTGTGGGGCAAGCTCGGCGACATGTACGGCCGCAAGGGCGTCTTCATGTCGTCGATCGTCCTCTTCCTCATCGGATCCGCGCTCAGCGGCATGGCCCAGGACATGGGCCAGCTCATCGGGTTCCGGGCCGTCCAGGGACTCGGCGCCGGCGGTCTGATGGTCGGTGTCATGGCGATCATCGGCGACCTCATCCCGCCGCGGGAGCGCGGCAAGTACCAGGGCATGATGGCCGGCGTCATGGCGCTGGCGATGATCGGCGGACCGCTGGTCGGCGGCACCATCACCGACCACTGGGGCTGGCGCTGGGCCTTCTACATCAACCTGCCGCTCGGCGTCGTGGCGCTCGCCGCGATCAGTGCCGTGCTGCACCTGCCGAAGAAGCGGGCCAAGGCGCGGATCGACTACCTGGGCGCGGGGCTGCTGACCGTCGGCATCACCGCGATCGTGCTGGTCACCACCTGGGGCGGCACGGAGTACGCCTGGACGTCCGCACGGATCATGGAGCTCATCGGCATCGGCGTCGCCGCACTCGTCGGGTTCGTGTTCTGGCAGACCAGGGCGGCCGAGCCGGTGGTCCCGCTGCACATCTTCCGCAGCCGCAACTTCACGCTGATGTCCCTGATCGGCTTCATCACCGGGTTCGTGATGTTCGGCGCCACGCTGTTCCTGCCGCTGTACCAGCAGTCGGTGCAGGGCGCCTCCGCCACCAACTCCGGGCTCCTGCTGCTGCCGATGCTCGGGGCGATGCTGGTCACCTCGATGGTCGCCGGCCGGGTGACCACGAACACCGGGCGCTACAAGGTCTTCCCGGTCGTCGGCAGCGTCGCGATGGTCGGCGGGCTGTACCTGCTGTCGACCATGGACACGGGGACCTCGCGGTTCATGTCCGGGGTGTTCATGGCCGTGGTCGGACTCGGCATGGGCTGTCTGATGCAGATCACCATGCTGGTCGCGCAGAACAGCGTCGAGATGAAGGACATGGGCGTCGCGTCCTCCTCCACCACCCTCTTCCGTACGCTCGGCTCCTCGTTCGGCGTCGCGATCATGGGCGCGCTGTTCAACAACCGGGTGCAGGACGTCATGTCCGAGCGGGCCGGGTCGCTGGGCTCCGAGGTCACCGAGCAGTCGGCGCAGCTGGACGCGGCGAGCCTGGCGAAGCTTCCCGACGCGGTGCGCGAGGCGTACCAGCACGCGGTGTCGGCCGGCACGCACTCGGCGTTCCTGCTCGGAGCGGTGATCGCCGTGCTGTCCCTGGCCGCGGCCGTGTTCGTCAAGGAGGTCCCGCTCAAGGGGGGCGAGGGCCCGAAGCCGGAGGCCGTCGAGGGCGGCATCTAGGCCGGCCCCGGGCGGCGCGAGCCGTCCCGCCCGGCATGAGGAAGGCCCTCGGGTGAGCTGCCCGGGGGCCTTCCCCTCTGCCGTTCTCGCCGGTGGCCCTGCGCCTGCCGACGTTGTCAGTGGGGCGTGTCACGATCGACCGTATGGACAAGATGCGGCAGGCGGGCAGTGTCTGACCCACCGCCGGATCGAGCGGGCCGAGGAGTATCTGCGGGTCGCCAACCCGACCGTGACGGAGATCTGCCCTCAGACCTCGCCGGGCGACGCCCCGCCTCGGCGGGGTGGGGAGTGGCTTCCCGGGTGCTAGCCGCCCGGGTCCGAGGGTTGCCGTTACGGCAGCATCGGGTAGCTCCCCGTGGCCGTCGGCGCGTGCTCCGGTAGCCAGAGGACGGCCACCGCGCCCTCCGCCGGCACCGGGTCCGGGGTGCCCGGCGGGCGAATGTTGCGGAAGGTCAGCCGGGCTCCGAGAACCCGGGCCTGACCTGCGGCGATCGTCAGGCCAAGGCCATGGCCGTGGCCCGCGCGGTCGCTGCTGCCGGTGCGGAAGCGACTGGGCCCGTCGGCGATCAGATGCTCCGGGAATCCGGGGCCGTGGTCGCGGACCCGGATGACCCGGCCCTCGACCGTGACCTGGATCGGCGGCCTGCCGTGCCGGGCCGCGTTGGCCAGCAGATTGAACAGCACCCGCTCCAGGCGCCGCGGATCGGTGGTGACCTCCGACTCGTGCACGACCCGCACCTCGACGGCGGGATCCTTGGCCGCGACCCGCCGGCTGACGAACTCGCCCAGCAGGATGTCCTGCAGCTCGGCCCGCTCCGAGGCACTGTCCAGGCGGGCCACCTCCAGGACGTCCTCGACCAGGGTGCGCATGGCCTTCGCCCGGTCCAGGACCAGTTCCGTGGGCCGGCCGGGCGGCAGCAGCTCGGCCGCCGTCAGCAGCCCGGTCACCGGTGTGCGCAGCTCGTGCGCGATGTCCGCGGTGACCCGGCGCTCCGCCTCCAGCCGCTGCTGAAGCGCGTCCGCCATGGCGTCCACCGCGCTCGCGAGGTCGTCGGTCTCGTCCCGTACGACACCGCCGATGGCGTCCCGCACCCTGACGTCCGGCTCGCCGCTCGCGACCTGGTTCGCCGCGGCCGCCGCCTTGCGCAGCCGCCGCGACAACTGCCCGCCGATGAGCACGCCGAGCGCGCTGCCGCCGAGCACCACCGCGATCGAGCCGATGATCATGGCCTGGTCAAGACGGTTGAGGATGTGCTCGCTGCGGTCGGTGAAGCCGGTGCGCAGCGACAGGACGTGCCCGTTGTTGAGCGGTACGGCCGCCCAGATGTCGGGCGCGCCGCTCGGGGTGTCGGTGACGTAGGTCGCCCGCCGGCCCTCCTCGGCCTTCTCCCGCAGCGCCGCCGGCAGCTCCGGGTCGTCGATCGTGAGATTGGGGAAGTTCAGCCGCTTGGACTGCTCGTAGCTGCGTTGGGCGATCTGGATGCGCTCGTCCGCGAGGTCGCGTGCGCTGTCCAGCATCGAGACCCGGGCCTGGTTGTGCACGACGAGGCTCAGTACGACCGCCACCAGGGCGCCGACCAGGGCGATCGCCGCGCTCAGCTTCCACCGCAGCCCCGTACGTATGGCGATCCGTCCGCCGCCCGTGCCTCTCGCCCGCAGGCCTTTGCGACCGCCCGCCGGTGCCCCCGTGACACCGCTCGCCCGGACGTCGGCCCCCTGCCCCGCGAGCTCCGCCGGATCCGTGAGGCCGACACTCGCCGCGCCGGACGCGGCCGGCCGTCTGAACATCCCCCGCATGCCGCCCCGCTCAGGCCTTCAGTTTGTAGCCGAAGCCACGGACCGTCTCGATGCGGTCCTGGCCGATCTTCTGCCGCAGCCGCTGCACATGCACGTCGACCACCCGCGTGTCCCCGCCCCAGCCGTAGTCCCACACCCGCTCCAGCAGCTTGTCCCGCGACAGCACCGTGCCCGGCGCCGAGGAGAACTCCAGCAGCAGCCGCATCTCGGTCGGTGTGAGGGCGACGTGCTGCCCGTCCCGGCGCACCTCCATGCCCTCGGTGTCGACCTCCAGGTCGCCGAAGGTCAGCAGGCCGCCGGTGGCCGCGGGGTCGCTCCCGTCCACCCGGTCCGTGCGGCCGGCGTGTCCGAAGCGGCGCAGCACCGCCCGGATCCGCGCGACCAGCACGGCACCGTCGAACGGCTTGGTGACGTAGTCGTCGGCGCCCGCCTCCAGGCCCAGCACCACGTCGATCGAGTCGGCACGCGCCGACAGCATGATCACCGGCACGGTCGACTCGTCGCGGATACGGCGGCACAGGCTGACCCCGTCCAGGCCCGGGACCATCACGTCCAGCAGTGCGATGTCGGGCCGGTCCGTGCGGAACGCCTCCAGACCCGACAGCCCGTCGGGCATGGCGGTCACCGCGAAGCCGTCCCGCTCCAGGGCGAGCTGGGTGGCCTCGCGGATGACGTCGTCGTCCTCGACGAACAGGACGTGGGTCTGGTCTGCCATCCCGGTGCTCTCAGTCCTCGTGTGTTTCCGGTGGTGCGTCGGACGCGTCTCAGCCGTCCGGCGCCGGTGAGTCGTCGCCGCCGAGCGAGCCGTAGTCGGTGCGGGTGCTGAACTTGCGGTCGAAGCGGTCGGACTTCCACTGGTACGAGATCACGTCCTCGCTGGACGGGTTCGACAGTGCGTCGTCCTGGGCGTACACCTGCTTGGTCACCACAAGGTAGCCGCGGTCGATCTCGGCGTAGACCGGAGGCTCCTCCGACTTGAACACATTGCGGTACGCGCCGCTCTGCTCGCGGTACACGTACGAGGCGACGCCCACGCCGTCCCCGCAGGACAGCACGTTGACCACGATGTCGTCCTCGGGACCGCCGGTCAGGTCGCCGTACGACACGTCGATGGGGTAGTCGTCGGAGACGCACGGCTTCAGCTCGCGCTTGACCTCTGTCGAGACCACGGGGTCAGCCTTGACCAGCCGGACGGCCTCAGTGCGGTCCGGGACGGCCGACGCCGAGGTCACGGCCGACGGCGATACGGCCGCGCCGCCCGCCAGGTCGGCGTGCGCGGGCCCCTCGTCACGGGCTCCGGTGCCGCCGGTGGCGCAGGCGGAGGCGAAAAGGGCGAGGGCGACGACCACGGCCATCGCCGTGAACGCCGCCTGCAAGGTCCCCCGCACGGGCCCGGATCCGGGTCCGGACCGTGCGGATCCGGGTCCGGACCGTGCGGAGCCGGTGCCCTCGGAGTCTCCGTCCGTGGCCCTGTCACTCCTGCCCGTGTCCGTGTCACCCGTTCCTGTTCCCGTGTCACCCGTTCCCGTTCCCGTGTCACCCGTTTCCGTGTGCCCGGTGCCGCCCGTGGTCGTGCCTAGGCCGCGCAACGCTCCCGCTCCTCACGCTCCAGCGCGCGTGCGTCCAGATCGCGGCTCTCCAGCTCCTCGCGGAGCCGGGCGAGCGCCCGGTGCAGCGTGCTCTTGACCGTTCCGGCCGACATTCCGAGGGCCGCGGCCGTCTCCTCCGTGGACATCTGCTCCCAGTGTCGCAGCACGACGACGCTGCGTTGCTTGGGTGCGAGAACCTTCATGATGTCCATCAGCAGGGCGCGGTCCGCGTGCTGCTCGGTGGAGTCCTCGACGGAGGCGTCCGGGAGCTGCTCGGTCGGCACCTCCTCCAGCTTGCGCGCACGCCACCACTCGGTGCGCGTGTTGATCATGACGCGGCGCAGGTAGGCGTCGGCGAGCCGCTTGTCGGCGATGCCGTCCCAGCGGTGGTACGTCCGCACCAGCGCGGTCTGGAGCAGGTCCTGCGCGTCGACCGGGTCCGGGACCAGTCGGCGGGCGCTGCGCAGCAGCGCGTCCTGCCGGGTGCGGACGTACTCCTCGAACTCGAGCACCTCGCCCTGCGCCATGTTGACCGCCTCCCGATTCCCCGTTCCCGGCCGGCCTGTCGGCCGTCGGTCTCACTGCTTCTGCTTCGTGGTCGTCCCGGTCTGCCGGGTACGGAAATGAAGCTACGGAGGCGTTGTCACGGCGCTGTCCGAAGCAGCCTGCGGCCAGCGCTCGGCTGTCCGTCGGTTGTGTAACGGAATCAGGAAAGGGACAAAATGGTCGGCCGGCTGGTGTCGTTATGGGGTGTTTTGTTGATGTGCCGGCCGTGCAACAGCCGTGCGGACGCTGTGATTCGTGTGGCGCAGAGCCCGCAGGGCTGTGATGTGACTGAGTGTCAGCTCAGGGGCAGCCGGTACATCCCGCCCGGCAGCGGCTCCACCAGTCCGTCCGCGACGAGGCCGTCCAGCGCGCGGGCGCGCTGCACCGGTTCGTGCCACACCCGGTCGAGCGCCGCCTGGGAGACGGGGGTGTGGGCGTCGCGCAGCACGGCGAGCAGCTTGCCGCGGACCTGACGGTCGGTCCCGGCGTACGTCTGGCCGCGGCGCGGCGGGCCGTCGTGCTCCGGCTTGCCGGCGAGCCGCCAGGCGCACTGCGCGGCGATCGGACAGCGGTGGCACGACTCGTTCTTCGCGGTGCACACCAGCGCGCCGAGCTCCATGGAGGCGGCGGCCCAGCGGGACGCGGTGCGCTCGTCGTCGGGGAGCAGGGCACGGGCGAGCTTGCGTTCGGCGGCGGTGGTGGCGTTCGGCGGGTACTGCACGCCGGTGACGGCCCGGGCGAGGACCCGGCGGACGTTGGTGTCCAGGACGGGGTGCCGCTGGCCGTACGCGAATGACGCCACGGCGGCGGCCGTGTACTCGCCGATGCCGGGCAGCGCGAGGAGCTGGGCATGGTCGGTGGGTACGTCCCCGCCGTGCCGTTCCGCTATGGCGACGGCGGCGCCGTGCAGACGCAGCGCGCGGCGCGGGTAGCCGAGCCGGCCCCAGGCGCGGACGGCTTCGCCGGGCGCCTCCTTGGCCAGGTCGGCGGGACGGGGCCAGCGGGACAGCCACTGCTCGTAGACCGGCAGGACGCGGTTCACCGGCGTCTGCTGGAGCATGAACTCACTGACCATCACACCCCAGGGGCCGGCCTCGGGGCGCCGCCAGGGGAGATCGCGGGCGTTCTCGTCGAACCAGTCGATGACGGGGCTGTGCAGCGAGTCGTCTCCGACGGGGGAGCCGGAGAGGGTGTCGCCGGTGCTGTCGGGTGAGGGTTTCGTGGGCGCAGTCATGGCTTTCCGATCCTGCCATGCGGAGGGCGGCCGGGTGGGTAGGCGGCGGGTGCCGGTGCGTTGGGGGGTGCCGATGGGGGTGGTTGCGGATCGCGGGAGGCTGCGGGGCCGGGTGGGTTGCGGCCTTGGAGCCTGCGTCCGCGGGACCTCCGCTTCGGCCCTGAACGGGCGTCGTCGAACGGGGGTCGTCGAACGGGCGTCGTCCTCAAACGCCGGACGGGCTGAAGGGGGTGGGGCTGCGTGAGGGGGCTGCGGGCCGACAGGAACCGGCCCCGGCCGACAGGAACCGGCCCCGGCCGACAGGAACCGGCCCCGGCCGACAGGAACAGGCCCTCGTACCTGACGATCGGCAGCAGCGGGCCCCGGGCCTCCGCTTGTAGTCCTCCGGATGGAACGTTCTCGCGGATGGCGGACCGGTCTGCTGTGGGCCGTCCTCGTGTCGCCCTCACTCACGGCTGACCGAATCGGGCTGAACGAACCGTCTGCCCTGTGGCAGCACCTGGCCGGACCGGCCGTGATCGGCGTTGCGGTCGGCGTCGCGGTCGGCGTGGCGGTCGGCGTGGCGCGACGGCGGCCCCTGGCGGCCTTCGCGTCGGTGGCCCTTGGCGGCCTTCGCGTCGGTGGCCCCTGGCGGCCTACGCATCGGTGGCCGCGCTGAGCCTTGCCGCCACGCCCTCCCTCGGGCGCCCCTGACGGCCGCCGCAGATCCCGCCGCCGCGGCCGTGACCGGCACGGCGCGCGCCGCCCCGGCGCTGACGGCGTCGCAAGCTCCGCGTCCTCCGGCGGCACCGGTCTCCAAGCGCTCCGTGTCGCCGTCGTCGCCCTCGGCGGTGACTTCGACGCCGGGCCCCGCGAGGGCGGGTTCATGGTGCGGGCGTGCGTTCCGGAGCGGGCGGCGATGGGGTCACGGCCCGCGCCCGGCGGCCCCGTACGCCCCCTTCACCCACGCCCGTCGCCGAGTGGCGCCGGCCCTCGCGGGCTCCGTCGGTGCGGGGGTCGTGCTCGTGGGCGGGGCGTTCGCCTGGTACGCGTACACCCAGACGCACTCGGTGCTGACGCCCACCGCCTACGCCGAGCTGCGCCGGAGCGTCGGCGCGTCGGCCGACGATCTCGCCGGCGTCCTCCCGGAACGTGCCGTGCGCGACGCCCCCGTGGAGCGCGCGCCCGGCCCGCCCCCGAGGGACAGCGACTGCCGCCACTGGCGCGCGAGCGGCGAACTCCTCGTCTCCGTAGACCACTTCAGGCTCTGTTCTCGACGACTCCGGGCAGCTCGTCGCCAAGGACGTGATCCCGCGGGCCGGCCCTGACCCAACGCCCCTCCGCAGATGCGAAGTTCGCACGGGGATCCGCGTCCTGTACGAGGGGACGCGCGCCGGTCCCGGTCCCGTGGACCACCGGACGGACAGGGCCGACAAGGCCCGCATCGCCTCGGTCGGCCGGATGGCCGGGCCGGGCCGGGCCGGTGCGGAGCTGTACGGCGGCGATCGCGGCCAGTGCACCCACGGCGAGGACCGCGACGACGTCATGCGGAGAGCGAATGCCGACGAAGACGCGGGAGAACGCCATCAGGAGGACCGGCGGCGCCGTCAGCCGGATCAGTGCGCGCCCGGTCAGGGCAGTCGCTGATGGAGGCGCGGCCAGGGTCACCGCCCGGCACGGACGCTCGTCCGTGAAGCCGGACTTGAGCACCTCACTGATGACGTATGCGACAGCCATGGCCATAGGTGCAAGGGGCGCGATCGCGAACGCCCGGGTCGTGTCCCGCCTGGCCCGCCGCCACGCCAGGACGAACAGCGCGGCGAACGACAGCAGTCCGGCCTCCGTCCATGTCGCGGCCACGTGCTGTACCCACGTGGGGGTGGCACGGGGGAAGGTCGGTGATGCCTCGACAGAGGTCGGCGTCCCAGGAGTCCATGGTGACGGACCGTAGGGAGCGGGCCGATCCCGTCACATCTTGTGATCGACAGGTGTCACCCCTGACCGAAGACGGGGATGGCGCGGCCCTCGGTGAGCGGTTTCCGGGATGATGATCCGGAAAAGTTGCCGTCCGGGGCGGCGGGTGGCGCAGTTAACGCGCCGATCTCTCGTACAGTTTGCGCCGTGGGATCTCTGCGCAATCCGGTCGGGCCGCTTCCCTCCACCATCTACTGGCGACGGAGGGCCGTACTGCTGTCGGTGTGCGCCCTGTTGGCGCTGCTGATCACCTGGGTGCTCACCTCGGGCGGTGGAGGCGGAAAGAACGACGCGGGCGGACCCGACGGCAAGAATCCCGTCCCCTCGACGATCACGCCGGGCCCCTCGGGCTCCGGCCCTGCGATCAGTCAGGCGCCGGGCGGACGCGACGAGTCGACCGCCGGCGGGGACTCCGGCGGGTCGGGTTCCGGGGACGGTTCCGGTGACGGGAGTGGCTCCGGGGACGGTACGACCGACGGGGGCTCCGACGGGTCGGGCGGCTCCGGCAGCGGTTCCGCCGGTGGCGGCGCGGGTGGGAACGTCGGTGCGGGCGACACGGTGGCCGACGGCTCCTCGCTGCCCAACTGCGTCTCGGGTCAGATGAAGCTGAAGGTGAGCAGCCGCCACAACGCCTACGAGCCCGGCGAGACCCCCGCGCTGCTGCTGACCGCGACGAACTCCTCCACCTACGACTGCAAGGTCGATCTCGGCCCGAAGAACGCGGTGGTGACGGTCACTCAGGCAGGATCCGAGGAGGACTTCTGGTCCTCGGCCGACTGCCCCAAGGCCGCCGGCAGCCTGCGGTTCCGGGTGCCCGCCGGTTCGAGCATCACGTACACGGTGAAGTGGGACCGCAGGGCGAGCGCCCCGCAGTGCGCCACGCCCGCCGCCGGGCCGGCCGAGGCGGGCACGTATCTGGTGGAGGCGACGACGCCCGGCTTCGGCACGGCACAGACGTCGTTCGTGCTGGAGAACGACTAGCCGGTCGTATGACCTGGCGGGCCGTATGACCTGGCGGGCCGTACGGCTTGGCGGGCCGTACGACTGCCGGGCGGCGGGGGTGCCGGCGGTGAGGAGTGCGCCGGGCGGCGCGGGGTGCCGGCCGGCGGACGGCCCCGGTTCCGGCGGTGCAGCGTGCCGGTGTGGGCGTGCCGGTGTGGGGTGCGGCTCCCGGTCCGGCTAGACGTACCGTTCCAGGATCGAGCTCTCCGCCAGCCGCGACAGGCCCTCGCGCACGCTGCGTGCCCGGGCCTCGCCGACGCCGTCGACCGTCTGGAGGTCGTCCACGCTGGCGGCGAGCAGCTTCTGGAGGCCGCCGAAGTGCTCCACCAGGCGGTCGATGATCGCGCCGGGCAGCCGAGGCACCTTGGCCAGCAGGCGGAAGCCGCGCGGGGAGACCGCCGAGTCCAGCGCCTCCGGGGAGCCGGTGTAGCCCAACGCCCTTGCCACCGTGGGCAGTTCGAGCAGCTCGGCGTGGGTGAGCGCGTCCAGTTCGTACAGCGCCTCGTCGACCGTGCGGGAGCGCTTGGCCGTCGGCTCGGGGACGTAGTCGCGCACCACGAGCTCGCGCTCGGGCTCCACGCCCGCGATCAACTCGTCCAGCTGGAGGGCGAGAAGGCGGCCGTCGGTGCCCAGTTCCACCACGTACTCGGCGATCTCGGTCGCGATGCGCCGGACCATCTCCAGCCGCTGGGCCACCGCCGAGACATCGCGGACCGTCACCAGGTCCTCGATCTCCAGCGCTGACAACGTTCCCGCGACCTCGTCCAGGCGGAGCTTGTAGCGCTCCAGGGTCGCCAGGGCCTGGTTGGCGCGGGAGAGGATCGCCGCCGAGTCCTCCAGGACCCGGCGCTGACCGTCGACGTAGAGCGCGATCAGCCGCATCGACTGGGAGACCGAGACGACCGGGAAGCCGACCTGCTTGCTGACCCGGTCCGCCGTCCGGTGCCGGGTGCCGGTCTCCTCCGTGGGGATCGTCGCGTCCGGCACGAACTGCACGCCCGCGCGGAGGATCTTCGACAGGTCCGACGACAGGACGATGCCGCCGTCGAGCTTGCACAGCTCACGCAGCCGCGTCGCCGTGAACTCGACATCCAGGACGAATCCACCCGTACTCATCGACTCGACGGTCTTGTCGAAGCCGAGCACGATGAGTCCGCCGGTGTTGCCCCGCAGGACGCGTTCGAGCCCGTCGCGCAAGGCGGTGCCGGGAGCCACCGCGCTCAGTGAGGCGCGCATCAGGCCATCGGCACCGGAACTCCCGCCGGACTTTCCGGGAGCTGCTGCCCGGTCGTTGGCTGCCACTGCACTCCTCCGGTCGCAGGTTCTTCTGGCGCTCCCGTTTCGCACATTCGGTTCGTACGGACGGGCGAGACCAGGGCAAAGTCTACCGGCGGTCCTCCGCCTCCCGTGGGGCCTCTCGCCGACGTGAGCGCGGAAGGACCCGGAGCGCGTCTCCTATGTCGGCCACTTCCAGCACCTTCATGCCCGTCGGGATCTTGCCGGGGTCGCCCGGAACGAGGGCGTGCGTGAAGCCCAGGCGGTGCGCCTCGGCGAGCCTGCGCTGCACGCCCGTGACCCGTCTGACCTCGCCCGCGAGGCCGACCTCGCCGATCGCGACGAGGTTCTTGGGGAGAGGTGTGTCACTGGCGGCGGAGGCCAGCGCGAGGGCGACGGCGAGGTCGGCCGCGGGCTCCGAGAGCTTCACCCCGCCGACCGTCGCGGAGTAGATGTCCCGCTTGCCGAGCGCGCTGATCCGGCCGCGCTGCTCCAGCACGGCCAGCATCATCGAGACGCGCGAGGTCTCCAGGCCGGACGTCGTACGGCGGGGCGAGGGGATCTGGGAGTCGACGGTGAGCGCCTGCACCTCGGCGACCAGGGGGCGGCGGCCCTCCAGGGTGACGGTCAGGCAGGTGCCCGGGACCGGTTCGTCACGTCGGGTCAGGAAAAGTCCGCTCGGGTCCGCAAGGCCCGTGATGCCCTCGTCGTGCAGTTCGAAGCAGCCGACCTCGTCGGTCGCGCCGTAGCGGTTCTTGACGCCGCGCACGAGCCGCAGGCGGGCGTGCCGGTCGCCCTCGAAGTGGAGGACCACGTCCACGAGGTGCTCCAGGAGGCGGGGTCCGGCGATGGCGCCGTCCTTGGTGACGTGCCCCACGAGCAGGGTGGACATCCCGCGCTCCTTGGAGGCGCGGATCAGGGCGCCGGCCACCTCCCGGACCTGGGCCATGCCGCCGGGCGCGCCGTCGATCTCGGGGGAGGCGACCGTCTGTACCGAGTCGAGGACGAGCAGGGACGGCTTCACCGCGTCCAAGTGGCCCAGCACGGCGGACAGATCGGTCTCGGCCGCGAGATACAGATGGTCGTCGAGGGCGCGGATGCGGTCGGCGCGCAGGCGCACCTGGCTCGCCGACTCCTCACCGGTGACGTACAGCGTGCGGTGCTCGTGGCTCGCCGACTTGGCCGCCACGTCCAGCAGCAGGGTGGACTTGCCGACGCCGGGCTCGCCCGCGAGGAGGACGACGGCGCCGGGCACCAGCCCGCCGCCGAGCACCCGGTCCAGCTCCGGCACACCGGTGGAGCGCGCGGTCGCCTGCCGCCCGTCGACCTGCCCGATCGGCAGCGCGGAATTCGTCACCCGCCCCGGCGTCGTCGTACGGACCGCGGGCGCGCCGTACTCCTCGACCGTCCCCCATGCCTGGCACTCGGGGCAGCGGCCGAGCCACTTGGCCGTCTGCCAGCCGCACTCGGTGCAGCGGTAGGACGGTCGGTCCTTCGTGGTCTTGGTACGGGCAGCCATGCGATGAACCGTAGCCGAGCCCACCGACAACGCCGTACGGCTGTGCACAAGGCGCCTCTCCGGGGTGCGGCGGAGGGCCGACTCGTCATGCACAAGCCATGGAATCCCGGGTTCCTGTACCCCTTTGAGGGATCGTTTCACCCGTATGGATTAAAACTGCTCAAGCAGGCAGAAGGTGCAACTCCGGGCCGCCTACGGTCCACCAATGATGAGCAGCACTCCGGACACCACGACCCGCACCACCGGCGCGCATCGGGCGCACCGGGAGGCGCGTGATCGTGCGGCGGCGCGCACATTGGCGCAGCGGCCGCCCGCGCGCTACGAGCCCTATCTGGACGGGCTGTTCACCTACTGCCTGTCCGTCCTGTGCGACCACGACACCGCGACCGCCGCCCTCGGCGACGTCCTCGCTCTCGCCGAGCGCCGCGGTCAGCGCGTGCCCGCGACCGCCGCCGACCGGCGCCCCTGGCTGTACGCGCTGGCCCGCTGGGCGTGTCTGCGCAAGCTGGCCGAGGTCAAGCAGAAACGTACTGGCAGCCATGCGGCGGGCCGGCACGGCGCGCATCGGCCGACCGGCGCGCAGCCCGCCGGAAAGCCGGTCACCGAGGAGATCCAGGAGCAGCGGCGCCGCGAACTCGCCCTGCTCGCCTGGCCGGAGGCCGCCGGCACCACCCCGGAGCAGCGCGAGGCCCTCGAACTGGCCGTCCGCCACCACCTCGCCGCGGGCGAGGTCGCCGCCGTCCTCGGCCTGGACCTGGCCGCCGCGCGCGCGTTGCTCGCCGCGGCCGCCTGCGAGGTGGAGCGCACCCGCGCGGCCCTCGCCGTCGTCGAGACCGGCGCCTGCCCGAGCGTGGCCCGGCTGACCGGCGACAACCAGGTCGTGCTCGGCACGGCCCTGCGCCGCGAACTCGTGCGGCACGTCGATGACTGCCCGCGCTGCCGCCGCACCGCCGAGCGCGCGATCCCGGGCCGGTGGCCCGGCGCGGCCGTCACCCCCGCCGAGCTGCCCGTCCTTCCGGCGCCCCGCGCGGCCCTGCACATGGCCCTCGCGCACCACCCGCGCGCGCGGGGCGCCGCCGTGCCGCGCTTCGACCGGCGCGGCTTCCCGATGGACCCGAAGGACCGTGCCGCCCGCAGGGACCGGCTACGCGCGCGTGCCGTCACCACGACCGTCGTCGCCACCGTGGTCGCCGCCCCGGTGATCGCCCTGTGGGCCGCCTACCGGGGCACCCCGACCGGCGAGGGCGTCGAAGGCGGTGCGGCAAGCGCCAGCGAGGCGCACGACCCGGGGGCCCTCGAGGGAGACAGTGCGGGCGGCGGCTACGAGAACGCCGGCAACGCCAGCACCGCCCCCGGCGGCCGCTTCGGCGACCACCCCGGCTCGGACGTCCTCGTCGAGGTCGTGGGCGTCAGCGGCGCGAGCGCGGGGAACCTGGACGTGAGCGCCGACCACAGCGGCGACACCACTCTCGTCACCCTCAAGGCGACGGGCGGCAAGCCGGTGCGCTGGTCGGCGAGCACCGGCGCGCACTGGCTGTACCTGAGCCGGTCGTCGGGAACGCTCGCGCCGGGCGAGTCGTTGACGATCAAGGTGTACGTCGACCAGCTGCGCGAGCCGTCCGGGTTCTGGAGCGCGCGGGTGGCGATCTCACCCGCCGGTGCCGTCGTCGCCATCGAGGGCTACGGCACCGCCCCGAGCCCCTCCGACCCCGGTCAGGGCCCGGGCCCCGACCCCCTCCCGAGCGACCCGACCCATCCCGGGACGCCGAGCGACCCGCCGCCCTCGTCCTCCGGGCCCGATCCGACACCGACGACCCCGGATCCGCCGGACCCGACCCCGGGCGATCCGACTCCGAGCGACCCGACCGAACCCGGGACGCCCAGCGATCCACCGCCCTCGTCGTCCGACCCGACGCCGTCGGACCCGTCCGGTTCGTCCGCCCCGACGAGCTCGACGCCACCGCCCGGCGGGAGCGGGGAGCCCGGCCCGTCGGGGCCGTAGATCCCCTCGTGCGGCGCCGTGCAAGGCCTCGGCGGCGCGCGGGCGGGAGCCGGTCAGCCGGCCGGGTCCGCCGGGTGCGGAGCCAGCAGGGGCAGCTGCGACGCCAGCCGCTCCTCGCACAGCTCGACCAGGCGGTCGTAGCCGGCCTTGCCCATCAGCTCCGTCAGCTCGGGCCGGTAGGACACGTACACCGGATCGCCTGCGCCGTGCGCCGAGGTCGCCGAGGTGCACCACCAGTGCAGGTCGTGGCCGCCCGGACCCCAGCCGCGGCGGTCGTACTCACCGATCGACACCTGGAGCACCCTGGTGTCGTCGGGCCGGTCGATCCACTCGTAGGTCCGGCGGACCGGCAGCTGCCAGCAGACGTCCGGCTTGGTCTCCAGCGGCTCGCGGCCCTCCTTCAGGGCGAGGATGTGCAGCGAGCAGCCCGCGCCGCCCGCAAAGCCGGGGCGGTTCTGGAAGATGCACGAGCCGTTGAAGGGGCGGGTCTGGCGGTCGCCGTCCTCGTCCTCCGAGATCCAGCCGTGCTCCATGCCCTCGTCGTGGTGCTGCCAGATTTCGGGCGTGAGCCTCGCCACATGCTCCGCGACGCGCTTCTCGTCGTCCTCGTCCGAGAAATGGGCCCCCAGCGTGCAGCAGCCGTCGTCCGCGCGGCCCGCCTGGATGCCCTGACAGCCGCTGCCGAAGATGCAGTTCCAACGGGAGGTCAGCCATGTCAGATCGCAGCGGAAGACCTGCTCGTCGTCCGCCGGATCAGGGAATTCCACCCATGCGCGTGCGAAGTCGAGACCCTTCTCGTCCGACTCCGGGGAGTCCTTCCTCGGCTTCTTCGACTTCGTGGCCGCCTTCGCCTGCGAAGAACCCTTGCCGGATTTGGACGTCTTGTCGTCCTTCGCCTTTTTCGTCTTTGGCACGGGACCAGGGTACGGCGTCCGTACCTGCGACTTCGAGGACGGAGGATCGCCCAGGTGGCAGTAGCGTTCCGTACATGAGACTCGGTGTCCTCGACGTGGGATCCAACACGGTGCATCTGCTGGTGGTGGATGCCCACCCCGGCGCGCGCCCGCTGCCCGCGCACTCGCACAAGGCGGACCTGCGCCTGGCCCAACTCCTCGACGGCAGCGGAGCCATCGGCCCCGACGGGGTCGACCGGCTGATCGGCGTCGTCCACGAGGCGCTCCAGGCCGCCGAGGACAAGGGTGTCGAGGAGGTCCTGCCGTTCGCCACGTCCGCGGTGCGCGAGGCGAGCAACGCCGACGACGTACTCGCACGGGTGATGGACGAGACCGGGGTACGGCTGCAGGTCCTCACCGGCGCGGAGGAGGCCCGGCTGACCTTCCTCGCCGCCCGGCGCTGGTTCGGCTGGTCGGCCGGGAAGCTGCTCGTGCTGGACATCGGCGGCGGGTCCCTGGAGATCGCGTACGGCATGGACGAGGAGCCGGACGCGGCCGTCTCGCTGCCGCTCGGCGCCGGACGGCTGACCGCCGGGTGGCTGCCGGGGGATCCGCCGGAGCCCGAGGACATACGGGCACTGCGGCGGCACGCGCGCGCACAGATCGCTCGCACGGTCGGCGAATTCAGCCGCTTCGGCGCGCCGGACCACGTGGTCGCGACGTCCAAGACCTTCAAGCAGCTGGCCCGTATCGCCGGTGCCGCACGCTCCGCGGAGGGCCTGTACACCCAGCGCGAGCTGAAGCGGGAGTCCCTGGAGGCCTGGGTGCCGCGGCTGGCCGGGATGACCACGGCCCAGCGCGCGGAACTGCCGGGCGTCTCCGAGGGACGCGCCGGGCAGCTGCTCGCCGGGGCGCTGGTGGCCGAGGGAGCGATGGACCTGTTCGGCGTGGAGACGCTGGAGGTCTGCCCCTGGGCGCTGCGCGAGGGCGTGATCCTGCGGAAGCTGGATCAGATGACCGTGGGCTGACGGGCGGGGCCGGTGCCCCGGGTGTACGGGTCCGCGCGGCCTGGGTCGTGCGGTCGTGTGCCGTGCAGCCTGGGTCGTGCGGTCGTGTGCCGTGCAGCCTGGGTCGTGCGGTCGTGCGGTCGTGCGGTCGTGCGGTCGTGTGGCCGTGTGCCGTGCGGCTGTGGCCTGAGGACCTGGGGTGCTTGTGACGGTGGTCGGTCTTGGGGCTGCGGTGGGGTGCTTGTGACGGTGGTCGGTCTTGGGGCCGTGGGGGTGCTCGCGAAGGCCGTCGGTCTAGGGGCGTGCGGCGCTCGCGAAGGCCGTAGAGCTCGCGGCCGGACTCGCGTGCCGCGGTCGGCGGCGCCCCGCGCCCGCGCGTGAACCCCGCCACACCCCCGCCCCGCGCCGCCCCCGCCCGCGCGTGAACCCCGCCACACCTCCCCGCCCCGCGCCCGCGCTCCACCTGCCCCGCATCGGCCCAGTTCGCGTACCTGGCCGGTTGTCGGCCCTGGCGGCGGGCGTGCGGTCATCGGTTCCCCCGCGCTCCGTGCCGCCCCGTACTCTGTCCCTCGTGGCAGAACCAGTGGTGCGCATCCCGGATGCGAAGGTCGCTCTGTCGACGGCCTCCGTCTATCCGGAGTCGACGGCGACGGCCTTCGAGATCGCCGCGCGCCTCGGGTACGACGGCGTCGAGGTCATGGTGTGGACCGATCCGGTCAGCCAGGACATCGAGGCGCTGCGCCGGCTCAGCGACTACCACCGGATCCCGGTCCTGGCCGTCCACGCTCCTTGTCTGCTGATCACACAACGCGTCTGGTCGACGGATCCGTGGACCAAGCTCCAGCGCGCCCGGGCCGCCGCCGAGAAGCTCGGGGCGGCCACGGTCGTGGTGCATCCGCCCTTCCGCTGGCAGCGCCAGTACGCGAGGGACTTCGTCACCGGCATCTGGCGTATGGCGAACGAGACGGACGTACGGTTCGCCGTCGAGAACATGTACCCCTGGCGCTACCGCGACCGTGAGATGCTCGCCTACGCGCCCGACTGGGACGTCACGAAGGACGACTACCGCCACTTCACGATCGATCTCAGCCATACGGCGACCGCCCGCGCGGACGCCGTGCAGATGATCGACCGGATGGGCGACCGGCTCGGGCATGTGCACCTCGCGGACGGACGGGGGTCCGCGAAGGACGAGCACCTCGTGCCCGGCCGCGGCAACCAGCCCTGCGCCGAGGTGCTGGAACGTCTCGCCCTGACCGGCTTCGACGGTCACGTCGTCATCGAGGTCAACACCCGCCGCGCGATGTCCGGCGCCGAACGCGAGGCCGACCTCGCCGAGGCCCTCGCCTTCACGCGGCTGCACCTGGCCTCCGCGGTGAAGGTGCCCCGGCCGTGACCGACACGGCAGGCGGGCGGGGCGGCGTGGGATCCCGGCGCCGGGGCCGGCCCCCGCGCGCCGAGTCCGCCGACACCCGCGACCGGATCCTGGACGCCGCCCGCGAGGAGTTCGCCGAGCGCGGCTACGACAAGACCTCGGTGCGGGGCATCGCCAAGGCCGCAGGCGTGGACTCCGCGCTCGTGCACCACTACTTCGGCACCAAGGAACAGGTCTTCGAGGCGGCCGTGGAGGTCGCCCTGGTACCTGCCCTGGCGGTGCGGGACGCGGTGCTCGAAGTGCCCGTCGACGACGTCGGCGAGCGCCTGACCCGCAACCTGTTCGGGCTCTGGGAGAACCCCGTGACCCGCAGGCCGCTGCTCGCGATCGTGCGCTCCGCGGTCAACAACGAGGCCGCGGCCACCGTCTTCCGGCGCCTGGTCTCGGCCCAGCTGCTGCGCCGCATCGCCGGCGAGATCGACGCCCCGGACGCGGAACTGCGCGCCGAGCTGGCCGCAGCGCAGCTGGTCGGGGTCGCGATGATGCGCTACGTCATCAAGATCGAGCCGATCGCCTCCGCGGACCCGGAGCAGATCATCGCGCGCGTCGCGCCCGTCGTGCAGGGGCACCTGACCGGCCCGTGACGGCCGGGGGCGCCTGACCGGACCGGGTCGGCCGGATCGCCGGTACCGCAAGGCATGCGCCGCCGACGCGAGGGCGATTCCGCGAGACATGCGTCCCGTATTCCGGACACCTCGTCCCGCCCTCTGGATGACCGGCGTACGCTCGTTAGCAGTCAGAAGTCTCTGATCGCATTCTCCGCAGTACACCGCAGTACCGCCGCAGTACCCCCGCAGTCCCTGCAGTCCTTGAAGGAGCGAGCGACGATGCCCGAGCTGAGGTCCCGCACAGTCACCCACGGCCGCAACATGGCGGGCGCCCGCGCCCTTATGCGCGCCTCCGGTGTACCCGGTGCGGACATCGGCCGGAAGCCGATCATCGCGGTGGCGAACTCCTTCACCGAGTTCGTGCCCGGCCACACCCACCTCCAGCCCGTCGGCCGGATCGTCAGTGAGGCGATCAGGGAGGCCGGCGGCATCCCGCGCGAGTTCAACACCATCGCGGTGGACGACGGCATCGCCATGGGCCACGGCGGCATGCTGTACTCCCTGCCGTCCCGCGACCTCATCGCGGACAGCGTGGAGTACATGGTCGAGGCGCACTGCGCCGACGCCCTGATCTGCATCTCCAACTGCGACAAGATCACCCCGGGCATGCTCAACGCCGCCCTGCGGCTGAACATCCCCACGGTCTTCGTCTCCGGCGGCCCGATGGAGTCCGGCCGCGCCACGCTGGTCGACGGCACGGTTCGCACCCTCGACCTGGTCGACGCGATCTCCGACGCCGTGAACGACAAGATCTCGGACGAGGACATCCTCCGTATCGAGGAGAACGCCTGTCCGACCTGCGGCTCCTGTTCCGGCATGTTCACCGCCAACTCGATGAACTGCCTGACCGAGGCCATCGGCCTGTCCCTGCCCGGCAACGGCTCGGTCCTCGCCACGCACACGGCCCGCAAGGCCCTGTACGAGGACGCGGCCCGCACGGTCATGGACATCACCCGCCGCTACTACGAGCAGGACGACGACACGGTCCTGCCGCGCAACGTCGCCACCTTCGCGGCGTTCGAGAACGCCATGGCCCTCGACATCGCCATGGGCGGCTCCACCAACACGATCCTGCACCTGCTGGCCGCCGCCCAGGAAGCGGGCGTCCCGTTCGGCCTGGAGCAGATCAACGAGGTCAGCCGCCGGGTGCCGTGCCTGGCCAAGGTCGCGCCCAACGTCGCCAAGGACCGTACGTACTACATGGAGGACGTGCACCGCGCCGGCGGCATCCCGGCCCTGCTGGGCGAGTTGCACCGGGCCGGCCTGCTCAACGAGGACGTGCACGCCGTCCACAGCCCGTCCCTGTCGGACTGGTTGAAGACCTGGGACGTGCGCGGCGGATCCCCCTCGCCGAAGGCCGTCGAGCTGTGGCACGCCGCCCCCGGCTGCGTCCGCTCCGCCGCGGCCTTCTCCCAGTCCGAGCGCTGGGAGGCGCTGGATGAGGACGCCGAGGGCGGCTGCATCCGCAGCGCCGAGCACGCCTACTCCAAGGACGGCGGCCTCGCGGTCCTCAAGGGCAACCTCGCCGTCGACGGCTGTGTCGTGAAGACCGCGGGCGTCGACGAGTCCATCTGGACCTTCGAGGGCCCGGCGGTCGTCTGCGAGTCGCAGGAAGAGGCCGTCGAGAAGATCCTCAACAAGCAGGTGACGGACGGCGACGTCGTCGTCATCCGCTACGAGGGCCCCAAGGGCGGCCCCGGCATGCAGGAGATGCTCTACCCGACGTCCTTCCTCAAGGGCCGCGGCCTCGGCAAGACCTGCGCCCTGATCACCGACGGCCGCTTCTCCGGCGGCACCTCGGGCCTGTCCATCGGCCACGCCTCCCCGGAGGCCGCGTCCGGTGGCACGATCGCCCTCGTCGAGGACGGCGACCGCATCCGCATCGACATCCCGAACCGCTCGATCGAACTGCTCGTCGACGAGACGGAACTCACCCGCCGCGAGCAGGCGTTGAACGGCGTATACGCCCCGAAGAACCGCGAGCGCAAGGTGTCGGCGGCGCTGCGCGCGTACGCCGCGATGGCGACGAGCGCGGACAAGGGCGCGGTGCGGGACGTGACGAAGCTGGGCTGACGCCCGAAGCGCGTGTCACGGGGCCGTCTCTTCGGAGGCGGCCCCTTCGGCATACGGCGGCGGGGACGCCCCCGGGTGCCCGTCTCCGTCACCACCGTGACGGATCGCGGGCGGGTCTTCGTCACCACCGTGACGGATCGCGGGCGGGTCTTCGTCACCACTGCGACGGATCGCGGGCGTCGACGCCGAAGACGGTGCCGTCGGGGGCGGCGGAGTAGACCCGGCCACTGGCGAGCACCGGCTCCGGCAGGTTGGCCGCCAACCGGTCCGAGTCGGTGCCGAGCCGCGGTGGTGTCTGGCCGAGCAGCCTGCCGTCGCGGGCGTCCACGGCGAGCAGCCGGCCGTCGGGCGCGCTGAGGTACACATGCCGGCCGTCGAAGACGGGCAACGACGTACGGATGACCGACGTCTCCAGACTCCACAGCTGCTTGCGTGCCTCCATGTCGACGGCGACCAGCGTGCCGCCGACGCCGACGACGTGCACGACGTTCCCCCGGACCGTGCCGCGCCCCTGCTGCACCGGACGGGGCAGGGGCACGCGCTGTGTTGTCCCGTCGCCGGGGGAGTAGCGGACCACGGCCCTCGTGTCGCTGTAGACGCCGTTGACCGAGAGCAGGAAGACCGAGCCGTCCGACGTGCCGGCGAGCTCCAGGTCGCCGTCCAGCCTGGCGTCCCAGCGCACGTCACCCGTGGCCGGGTCCACCGCGGTGATCCGGGTGCTCGATCCGTCCGCGGACGTGGTTGCCGTGTACGCCAGCGGATCCTTCGGGAAGGAGACGACATACGGATTCTCGTGCCCCGGCAGCGAACGGCTCCACTTCTTCTCGCCCGAGGCGCCGTCGACGGCGGTGACCGTGCCGTCGGCGCCGGTGAGCAGCAGCATGCCGCCGACGGCCGCCGACGGGCCGTCCACGGGCCTGCTCCGGTGCCAGGCCGGCTTGCCGGTGGCGGGATCGAGGGCTTCCAGCCGGCCGTCCGACGCCGCGTGCACGAGGCCGCCCGCGACGACCGGCGCGACGCTCACGGCCGACGGGGCGACGGGCCGGCGCCACAACTCCCGGCCGTTCGCAGGGTCGAGCGCGAAGACGAGCCCGCTCTGCGAGCACAGCATCTTCCCGGCACCGTACGTGCACTGGGGTGTGCCCTTCCCGGGCGCCGGCGTCGCCGTCCACGCACCGAAAGCGGCCGGCGCGGTCCGTGTCTCCCCGCCCTTCGGCGCCGGGCCGCCACCGCCGAGCAACTGCACCGAGGCCAGCGTGGCCACCGCGGCGAGCGCGACGACTCCGGCTCCGAGGGCGAGCAGTCGGCGGCGCCGGGGTCCACCGGACGCCCCTTCGGGCTTCCTCCCGGCACCGGACGGCGACTTGGCATCCGAGCCCGAGCCCGAGGCTGCTCCCGCCCCGGCCCCCGCTCCCGCCCCCGCGCCTGGCTCCGCTCCCGCGCCTGGCTCCGGCTCCGGCTTGCGCGGCCCGTCCGTGGCCCGCTGCGCCGGTATGAACGCCTGCGTGTCGTACGACGCCGCCACCGACCGCAGCTCGCGCATCATCTCGTCGGGTGTCGGCCGGTCCTCGGGCTCCTTGGCGAGGCAGCGCAGCACGAGCGGCGCGAGATTCGGTGGCAGCCCGGTCAGGTCCGGCTCGTCGTGGACGACCTGGTAGGCCACGACATACGGGCTGTCCGAGTCGAACGGCCCCCGTCCCGTCGCCGCGTGCACCAGCACGGACCCGAGCGCGAAAATATCGGCGGCCGGCCCGACCTCCCGGGGCCGCCGGAACTGCTCCGGCGCCATGAACGGCGGCGTGCCGATCAACTTCCCCGTCTCGGTCCGCAGTTCGCTGTCCTTTGGCCGAGAGATGCCGAAGTCGATGACCTTCGGCCCGTCCTCGGCGAGCAGCACGTTGCTCGGCTTCAGATCCCGGTGCACCACGCCGACCCGGTGTATGTCGCGCAGCGCCTCCGCCAGCCCGGCCATCAGCCGCCGCAGCCGCGCCGGCTCCATCGGGCCATTCCGCTTCACATGATCGGAAAGGGTAGGGCCGGGGATGAACAGCGTGGCCATCCAGGGCCGTTCGGCCTCCGGATCGGCGTCCACGACAGGCGCGGTGAAAGCGCCGCTGACCTTGCGAGCGGCCCCCACCTCCTGCCGGAAGCGCCCCCTGAACTCGGGATCCCTGGCGAACTCGGCATGCACGACCTTCACCGCGAGCTGCATGCCCGAGGTGCTCCGCGCCAGATGGACGACGCCCATGCCACCGGAGCCCAGACGTTCCTCCAGGCGGTAGTGACCGGCGTATTCGGGAAGTTCCGCTTCCGCGCCCGCTCCGGTGTTCTGCTGTGGCGCCATGGAACCACCCCCGTGCTGTTCGTACGCGCGCGCGACGCACGGAGCCTAGTCGATGACTCGTACGAGACAGAGGCGGCTTGCTAGCCTCCGTGTTCCCCATACGTACATGTGTGCGTGGCGTGATTTAGGGGAATCAACGGGACCCCATGGCAGTCATGGGGATCAACGGGGGAGGAACGATCATGTCCGCAGATCGCATCGAAGAGGCCGAAAGAGCCGAGGAGACCGGGGGCGTCGCGGCCGAGGGCGTAGCGACGACGGCCGCCACGGCCAACGCCGTGCGCTACTACTCGGTCGCGCCCGGCGTCCGCCTGAACGTCCGCCGGGGTCCCGGCACCACCTACGGCATCGTCCGCGTCCTGCCCGAGGGCGCCAGGATCCCGATCTACTGCCAGACGCCGGGCACGACCGTGTCCGGTCCGTACGGCACGTCGAACATCTGGGACAACATCGACGACGGCGAGTACGTCTCGGACGCCTACGTCCAGACGGGCAGCGACGGCTACGTCCGTCCGCGCTGCTCCTGAGCCGGCCGGTCCCGGTGCGCCGGGACCCGTACGGAGCCCGCGGCCCCGCCGGAGCCATAATCGACTCGTGAGCGAGAAGAGCGAGAAGAACGGCACGCCGGCCACCCCCGCGGGCTCCTCGGGCCCCCGCCCCGAGCCCCTGCGCTTCTTCGGCACGACCTGGGTCGACCACGACAACGGCTACACCGCCCGTCGTATCGGGGTCAGCGCCGGATCCCTCCTCGCCGCAGCCGTCTCCTGTCTGGTGCTGCGCTTCGCCTACGAGGGGATCGCGATCGCCGGTCCCGGCAGCTTCGTGACCGTCCTGGTCGTCGCGATGTTCGCGATCTGCAGCGCGCTCGCCTTCCGCCACACCTGGGAGGGCTTCACCAAACGCCCCGACCCCGACCGGCACGCCTCCCTGCGGGGCCTGCTCACCATCGGCTTCGTCGGCTCCCTCCTCGCCTATTTCTTCCGCTCCCTCATCGAGGCCCCCGGCGAGAAGCTCCACCGCGAGGAATACGAGAAGGCCCGCAAACAACACGAATCCCGAACCAACCGCCGCACCGGCAACCCCTCCAAGAAACGCCGCCGCGATTAGAACCTAGGGGCTGGTTGTGGGTGCGGGGTGAGGGCGGATGCAGACGTGCGGGCACTGCGCCTCAAGTCAAGGGTGGGGGGGCGCGCTCCACCGACAGGCGCCAGAGTTTGTCGCGCCGATCAACCGCAGGGGCGGGGGCACACAGGAACCGACGTGTGCTGCGCAGGTGAGACGGTCGGGGTGTGTGGCGCAGACGAGCGCGGGCGTGTGGCGCAGATGCAGATAGGGACACCGGCCTGCTGCGCGGACCTGGCTGGTGGTGACGCCTTCCGCAGCCCTCTCACTGAGCCAAGCCCTCCTCACCGAGCGACGCCAGCCTGCCGAGGCACGCCCGTCCACCGGGGCACGCCCGTCCACCGAGGTAGGCGCGTCTACCGAGGTAGGCCCGTCCACCGAGGCAGGCGCGTCTACCGAGGCACGCCCGTCCACCACGAGGCACGCCGCCGAATCGCGCCCGCCCTTGGAGCCGCGTCCGCCCTTGGAGCCGGGCCCGTCGACCGGACCGTGCCCCTGCACCGGACCGTGCCCGTCCACTGGACCGTGCCCCTGCACCGGAGCGTGCCTGCCATCGAACCGCGCCGCTTGGGAAGCCACGCCCAACCCAACTCACTCCATCCCCCCACCCCACCCCACCAAGTCATGCCGCCCCACCGAAGCACCCCCGCCAAACTCGGTGCCCATGACACCAACCAGGGCGCACCATGACCGTATGAATGCCCCCTCCCGATCCGACCGCGCCAGCTCCTTCAACGCTGCCGCAGCCCAGTACGCCGCGAACCGCCCCTCCTACCCGCCCGCTCTCTTCGACGCGGTCGAGGAACTCGCCGGCCGCCCCCTCACCGGCGCGCGCGTCATCGACGTCGGCGCGGGCACGGGCATCGCCACCGCCCTCCTCCACCGACGCGGCGCCGACGTACTGGCCGTGGAACCCGGCGACGGCATGGCCGCCCAGTTCCGGAGCGCCCACCCGGACATACCGATCATCCGTGGCAACGGCAACCACCTCCCCCTGGCCACCGCCTCCGCCGACTTCCTCACCTACGCCCAGGCCTGGCACTGGACCGACCCCGCCCACTCGGTACCGGAGGCCCTGCGCGTGCTGCGTCCCGGCGGCGCGCTGGCCCTGTGGTGGAACATCACCCCGCTCGACATCGACTGGCACGCCGCCCAGGCGCGACGCATCGAGCGCAGCTTCGGCATCCACCCGGCCGTCGAACAGAACGGCAGCGGCGCCCGAGCAGTCCTGGGCGACCCGACCGGCAAACTCGACTTCATCCGCCGCAAGGTGCGCTGGAGCCGCCGCGTCCCCGTCGACACCCACCTGGCCAACATCGGCAGCCACTCGATCTTCCTCGTCCACGGCACCGAGGCGAGCACCACCTTCCTCACCGAGGAGAGGCGGTTCCTCCTCAACGCCTTCCCCGACGGAATCATCGAAGAGACCTACGACGTCGACCTCCTCGTGGCCACCACCCCCTGACGCGCCCCGCCACACCCCCCGCCCGCCCTACGCCCCGACCGGCGAGGGTGGGCGCACGCATGCGCCGACACCCCAAGCACCCCAGTACCCCGAGGCCCCCGAACCCCAGGGCACATCGAGGCCCCCCGAACCCCAGGGCACATCGGCATCTCGTCACGCACTCGCCACTCCCCGCACCCCAAGGCACTCCTCACCCCCGTCACACCCCGCGACTTCGCGCACCCCAGCGCACCCCAGCGCACCCCAAGACACCCCTCCCCCCGACCCCGCGCACCCCAGGGCATCCCGCGTCCCCCCGACTCCGCGCACCTCCACGCGCACCTCGACGCACCCTCTCCCCAAGCCCACCCCGTCGCTTGACTGCATAGCCCCACCGGAGCATTATTCATCGCATGATGAATTATTCCCCGGCCGATCCCGTCCGCTCCGACCCTCCCGACACCCCAGCCATCCGAGCCGAGGCCCTGAACGTCGTACGCGGTCCGCGCCAGGTACTCCGAGACCTCGCCTTCACCGTCCCGCGCGGCCAGATCACGGGCCTGCTCGGCCCCTCCGGCTGCGGCAAGACCACCCTCATGCGGGCGATCGTCGGCACCCAGGGCAAGGTCACCGGCACCCTCGACGTCCTTGGCCGCCCCGCCGGCCACCCGACCCTGCGCACCCGCATCGGCTACGTCACCCAAGCCCCCTCCGTCTACGACGACCTGACGATCCGCCAGAACCTCGACTACTTCGCGGCGATCCTCGACCCCGGCCACACCGCCGCCGACCGGCGTCACGAGAACGTCACCCGCGCCATCGCCGACGTCGACCTCACCAGTCACGCCGACGTCCTGGCCGGCAACCTCTCCGGCGGCCAGCGCAGCCGCGTCTCCCTCGCCGTCGCCCTCCTCGGCACCCCTGAACTACTCGTACTCGACGAACCCACGGTCGGCCTGGACCCGGTCCTGCGCCGCGACCTGTGGAACCTCTTCCACGACATCGCCGCCTCCCGCGGCGCCACCCTCCTCATCTCCTCCCACGTCATGGACGAGGCCGAGCGCTGCCACCGCCTCCTCCTCATGCGCGAGGGCCAGATCCTCGCCGACGACACCCCCGAAGCCCTCCGCACCCGTACGGGATCCGAGACCGTCGAGGCGGCCTTCCTGCACCTGGTCGACGAGGCGGTCGCGGCTGCCGCCCGCGCGAAGGAGACCACGCGATGACCACGACGACGAGCACGACCGGCACGCTCCGGCCCGTTCCCACCGGCGCCCTGAACTTCGCCCGCACCACCGCCACCGCCGCCCGGGTCCTGCGCCAGCTCCGACACGACCCGCGCACCATCGCGCTGATGCTCCTCGTGCCCTGCGTGATGCTGTTCCTGCTGCGCTACGTCTTCGACGGCAGCCCGCGCACCTTCGACAACATCGGCGCCTCCCTCCTCGGGATCTTCCCGCTGATCACGATGTTTCTGGTCACCTCCATCGCCACCCTGCGCGAACGCACCTCGGGCACCCTCGAACGTCTCCTCGCCATGCCCCTCGGCAAGGGCGACCTGATCGCCGGCTACGCCCTCGCCTTCGGCACGATCGCGATCATCCAGTCCGTCCTGGCGACCGGACTCGCCCTCTGGTTCCTCGGCCTGGACGTCACCGGCAGCCCCTGGCTGCTCCTGCTCGTGGCACTGCTCGATGCCCTGCTCGGCACCGCGCTCGGTCTCTTCGTCTCGGCCTTCGCGGCCTCCGAGTTCCAGGCCGTCCAGTTCATGCCGGCCGTGATCTTCCCCCAGCTCCTCCTCTGCGGCCTGTTCACACCTCGCGACAACATGCACCCCGCCCTGGAGGCCATCTCCAACGTCCTCCCCATGTCCTATGCGGTCGACGGCATGAACGAAGTGCTCAAGCACACCGACATGACCGCCAACTTCGTCCGCGACGCCCTGATCGTGGCCGGCTGCGCCCTGCTCGTCCTGGGCCTGGGAGCAGCGACCCTGCGACGCAGGACGGCATGACCCCCGACGGGCCGGGCCCGGCGTCGCCCGGACCGTCCGCCCACCGGACACGTCACCTCCAAAGGCGGCGCCCGGTGCGAGGATGAATCCGGACGACGCAACCCCCGGAGGACACCCCAGCCATGACTCAGAAAGTCGCAGTCCTCGGCACCGGCAAGATCGGCGAAGCCCTGCTCAGCGGAATGATCCGCGGCGGCTGGGCCCCGGCCGACCTCCTGGTGACGGCCCGCCGCGCGGAACGAGCCGAAGAACTCCGCACCCGCCACGGAGTCACCCCGGTCACCAACGCGGAAGCCGCCAAGACCGCAGACACCCTGATCCTCACCGTCAAGCCGCAGGACATGGGCACCCTCCTCGACGAGCTGGCCCCGCACGTCCCCTCCGACCGCCTGGTCATCAGCGGAGCAGCCGGTATCCCCACCTCCTTCTTCGAGTCCCGCCTCGCCGCTGGCACCCCGGTCGTCCGCGTCATGACGAACACCCCCGCCCTCGTCGACGAGGCCATGTCCGTCATCTCCGCCGGCAGCCACGCCAGCGAGGCCGACCTCGTGCACACGGAGGAGATCTTCGGCTCCGTCGGCAAGACGCTCCGCGTCCCCGAGTCCCAGCAGGACGCCTGCACCGCCCTCTCCGGCTCCGGCCCGGCGTACTTCTTCTACCTGGTCGAAGCCATGACGGACGCCGGCATCCTCCTCGGACTGCCCAGGGACAAGGCGCACGACCTGATCGTCCAGTCCGCGATCGGCGCCGCGACGATGCTCCGCGACAGCGGCGAACACCCCGTCAAGCTCCGCGAGAACGTCACGTCCCCCGCCGGCACCACCATCAACGCCATCCGCGAACTCGAGAACCACGGCGTACGAGCCGCCCTCATCGCCGCCCTCGAAGCCGCCCGTGACCGCAGCCGCGAGCTCGCCTCCGGCAGCAGCAACAAGTGACCCCCGCCGCCCCCTCCCCAGGGGGCGGCACGGCGCACCCCCTATACGGTCACCCCGGTATCGGCGGCCGCAGGCGCAACCGCCGGCAGCAGTCCGATCGCCCGATACGCGGCATCCACGGTCGGCCGAGCCATCGCCCGCGCGCGCTCCGCACCATCCCGCAGCACCCCCTCCACATAGCCAGGATCCGTGCACAGCTCCCTGTGCCTGTCCTGTACGGGCTTGAGGACCCCGATCACAGCCTCTGCGGTGTCCTTCTTCAAGGCTCCGTACGATTCATATACACCGCTCAGCTCCGATGGGTTCCCACCCGTGCACGCCGCGAGGATCTCCAGCAGGTTCGCCAGGCCCGGCTGCGCCTCCCGGTCGTACACGACCTCCCGCCCACTGTCGGTCACGGCCCGCATGACCTTCCGCCGCACCACGTCCGGCTCGTCCAGCAGATAGACGATCCCCGGCCCGGAGTCATCGCTCTTGCCCATCTTCGACACCGGATCCTGCAGGTTCATGACCCGAGCAGCGACCTGCGGCGGCGTGGCCCGAGGCACCACGAACGTATGTCCGTACCGGTCGTTGAACCGCGCCGCGAGATCCCGCGCGAGCTCCACATGCTGCGTCTGATCGTCACCGACCGGCACCGCATCGGCCCCGTACGCGAGGATGTCCGCCGCCATCAGCACGGGATACGTCAGCAGCGACAGCCGCACACTCCCGCCCCGCACCCGCTCCCGCGCCGCCTTCTCCTTGTACTGGATCATCCGCCGCATCTCGCCGTCCGTGGCCACGCACTCCAGGACGTACGACAGCCGCGCGTGCTCATCCACATGACTCTGTACGAAGACGGTGCACAGCTCCGGATCCAGCCCCGACGCCAGCAACAACGTCGCCGCCTGCCTACTGAGCCTGCGCACCCGCGCCGGATCGTGATCCACGGTCAGGGCGTGCAGATCGACGATGCAGAACAGCGCGTCGGCCTGGTGCTGATCGACGGTCGCCCAGCGCCGCATGGCCCCCAAGTAGTTCCCCAGCGTCAGATGCCCGGTCGGCTTGACCCCACTGAAGACCCGCGTCATCTCTTCTCCACCTCCTGGTCGAGACCGCCGTCCCCGGCCGGCCGACCCTCTGGAGGGAGAAACGAAAACGGCCGCCGAGGCGGCGGCCGTTGAGTGCGTACGTGAGCGCGGCCGCCGTCAGGCGGCCCACCACAGCTGGGTACACGTACGCGAAGTCATGTGCCCCACACTACGCCCCTGGGGTGCCACGCGGAGTGAAGTTGACACGCCCAGACCCGGTACGTAGTGTTCTCCGAGTTGTCCGACGTGAGCGCCGACTCCGGTCGGTCCCCGGACAACCACTCCGCAGGTACCAACCACTATTCGACGACAATCGATCTGTCTGCCGTCGTTTCATTGGCGTGCGTATTTACGGAATGAGGAATCCGCGCCCGACAGGACGCAGCCCCCGATTAGCTCGGGAGCGAGGAATCCGCTAAAGTCTCACTCGTCGGAAGGGCTCAACAGCCCGGAA